>CAZPIR010000411.1:0-4159 GCA_964586085.1 uncultured Anaerolineaceae bacterium
TTGGGACAACCGACCCTCCCCGGCACCGAAACGCCGCGCTCGTGGCTGGGTGTGCCTATGCACGTTGGCAAGCGCGTCACGGGTATCATCAGTTTGCAAAACCTCGACCAGGAAAATGCGTTTAGCGCGTCGGACTTGAGATTGTTGCAAACGCTCGCGTCCTCGATGAGTGTCGCGCTCGATAATGCGCGCCTGTTCGATGAAGCACAACGCCTTCTCAAAGAGACTCAACAACGCGCCGCCGAGCTAGGCACGGTGAATCGCGTGAGCCACGCGCTCGCGTCTCAGGTTGAACTGGACGCGCTCATCCAACTCGCCGGGCAACAGATTCGCGAAACGTTCAAAGCCGACATTGCGTACATTGCTCTGCTCGATTCCACTCACCATTGGATTCAATTCCCGTACACCTTTGGCGAAACCTTTACCGCAATCGAGAACGGCGAAGGTCTGACCAGCAAGATTATCGAAACACGCCAACCTTTGTTGATCAATCGCGATATGGAATTGCGCCGCGCACAAATCGGCGCGACCCAGGTTGGGATTGACGTGCGGTCGTATCTCGGCGTGCCGATTCTCGTCGGCGCGCAAGCGATTGGCGTGGTGAGCGTGCAAAGCATTCAACAAGAAGGTCGTTTCAACGAAAACGATCAGCACTTGCTCATGACCATCGCCGCCAACGTCGGTGTCGCCATCGAACGCGCGCAACGCTTTCGTGTTGAAAAACGCCGCGCCGAGCAATTTCAAATCATTGCCGAAATTGGTCGCAGTGCCACAGCCCTGCTCGATACGAACCAGATCATCGAGCAGGTGACGCGATTACTGCAACAAGCTTTTAACTATTATCACGTTGGCATTGGGTTGATCGAAGGGAATGAGGTGGTGTATCGTGTTGGCGCAGGCGCGTTGTGGGACGATCCTGATTTCACATACAATCCGCAACGTTTGCGCATCGGCGGCGATGGTCTTACGGGCTGGGTCGCGGAACATGGCGAGCCGTTGATTGTTGCCGATGTGACCCAAGACTCGCGCTATGTTTGGTTGCAAAAAAGCGCGACACGTTCTGAGATGGTCGTGCCGATCATCGTCAAGGAACAGGTGATTGGCGTGCTCGATGTGCAAAGCGATCAACTCAACACGTTCGACCGCACCGACCTTGCCGTTGTGCAAGCAATTGCCAATCAAACCGGCATCGCCATCGAAAATGCGCGATTGTACGAACGCGCGCAAGAATTGGCGGTGATGCAGGAACGCAATCGGCTCGCACGCGATTTGCACGACGCGGTGACGCAAACACTTTTTTCCGCCAGTCTCATCGCCGATGCCCTGCCGCAAACCTGGCAAGCCGATCCGCAACAAGGTCGCGAATTGTTGCGCGAACTGCGTCAACTCAGTCGCGGTGCACTTGCCGAAATGCGCACCTTGCTGTTAGAATTGCGTCCGGCGGCGCTCATCGAAACACCTCTGCACAATTTGCTTCGCCAGCTGTGCGAAGCGGCATCAGGGCGCGAGGGATTACTAGTCAACCTGGAATTGGCAAAGGATTGCAAATTGCCCGCCGAGGCACACATCGCGTTCTATCGCATCGCACAAGAAACGTTGAACAACATCCTCAAACATTCGCGCGCCAAGCAGGTAACCGTCAAACTAAATAGTCGTCCCAGCAATCAAAGACAAGTTGTCGAATTGACCATCGGCGATGATGGACGCGGGTTTGATCCGACCCAGGTTCCGCCGGATCATTTTGGTTTGCGCAACATGCGTGAACGCGCGCAAGCCATCGGCGCTGAGCTGAATGTGACGAGCAAACCAGGACACGGCACCCAGGTTCAAGTGGTCTGGGAAAACAAGGAGGAGGCACAATGACGGCAACTCCCATTCGCGTGATGGTCGTGGACGAACATGGAATGGTGCGCAAAGGCATCATCGCCTATCTGAAAAATAATTCCGATTTGCACATCATCGGCGAAGCCCAAAACGGACGCGAAGCAATCGAGTTATGCGAACAACTCCAACCCCAGGTCATTTTGATGGATTTGCAAATGCCGGAAATGGACGGCATTACGGCGACGCGCATCATTCGCGAGCGATGGTCGCACATTCGCATCATCGCGCTCACGAGTTTCCCCGACCGGGATAAAGTGCAAGACGCGCTGTCCGCTGGCGCAATCAGTTATCTGCTCAAGAATGTGTCCGGCGAAGACCTTGCCGAAGCGATTCGCGATGCGTATGCCGGGCGCGCCACGCTCGCGCAAGAAGCCGTTCAAGCATTGCTCCAGCCCGCGCCGGTTGTATCTGCCCCGGTTCACTCTGATCTCACCGCGCGCGAACGCGAGGTGTTGGCATTGCTCATCAAAGGGTTGAACAATCACGAGATCGCGAGCCAGTTGAACGTCAGCCACGCGACTGCCAAAGCGCATGTCAGCAATATCCTCTCCAAACTCGGCGTGTCGAATCGCGCCGAAGCCGTCGCAACCGCGCTCCAGCAAAAGCTCGTCAATCCGTCACCGTGACCCAATCGTACTAGCCGAATGGCTAATAGCCGAAAATTCTCCAAACGCCCGATGCGTGTGGAGAATTTTTGTTTTACATTACGCTCGGTAACAAGCTACTCGCACACATCGGTATCCGCCAGGACTGATTCAGAGGAGGTGAGCCATGCTCTACCCATTCGATTTTGAAGTGAAAATCAACAAAGAACGTGAAATTCGAGAGCGCGTCCAACAAGCGGAGACAGATCGCTTGCTCGATGCGATTCGCCCGCATCGCTCCGGATTGTTCGCGTTGGTAGCCCTTGCAGTATTACATGGCGTTGGGCATCTTTGCTCGCATATCGGCCACATCATGGATCAAGCTGAAACCCACGAACCGATGATGCCGCGCCTCGGCACATCTCACTAGTGCAAGGGTGCGCCAGTTTGCCAAAACTCAGAGTCTCGATCAAGGAGTCAAAATGTTTCAACCATTCAACGAATCGTTCATTCGCAGTAACGTCGAATCAACCATAGATCATCGCGCCGATGAAACCGAAGAACAGCGCATTCTGCGTCAGGAACAACAAGCGTATCAAACCACGCGCGCCACGTTTTCCTTGCACCATTTCATTCACGCCATCGGGCACGCACTTTTGAGTGTGGGCAACCGGCTGGAGGAAATCGGCACGCGCGAAACGCGGATGGCGCATCAACACGGCATGTCCAAATAATATCCCGATTGAACGACCATCAACGACAAACTCCCCAAAACGCCAAATGCGTCTGGGGAGTTTGTGCAGGATGCAGAATCCCGCCAACTCAAGGAGAAATTCAAAATGTGGTTTTCACACAACAACCAGTTACTCACACTGATCGCTCAAGAGACCGTCGCCAAAAACCTGCGCGACGCAGAAATAGATTCCTGGGCTAGCCGATTGGGCACAAAAGGCACGAGTCGCTGGACACATCCGTTTGGTCGTGTGTTGTACAATGTGGGACACTGGATTGTCATCCTGGGACAACGGCTAGACCGCATCGAGCCGCATACCGTCTAACATTCCATCGTCATTTTTCACAAAGAGGTGAACTCGATGCGCGTCCTGATTGCCGACCATCAAACCAAAGTTCGATTTGCTTTGCGCGTTGCTTTGGCACAACAGCCGGGATGTGAAACCATCGGCGAGGCAAGCAATGCCGAGGATTTGATCGCCCAGGTTCGCGCGGCGTGTCCCGACCTGGCAATTGTGGATTGGGAATTGCCCGATTTGCCGATCAGCGATTTGATTCCTGGGTTACGCGACATTTGTCATAGTCTTCGGGTAATTATCTTGAGTGGTCGCGCAGAGACGCGCTCACGCGCACTTGCGGCTGGAGCGAATGCCTTTGTCTGCATGTGTAATGCGCCCGATGAATTATCATCCGCCCTGGAATCTTGCTGGGGTTGATCGAGACGACGAGCCGTAAATCGAGTTCGAGTCCTGCTCGCAAAACTACCGCGCCCGACGTACCGAATTAATCGGTGCGTTTGACGCGGTAATTTTTCGTGCGGTTCAATCACTTGACCACGTTGGGCAGATGCATGGTCGGCACTCCACTCAACAGCGCAAACTCGGATAGTTGGTTGCCCTCAACCATCACGCGGCGATTCGCCGTGTCCACACCACATCCGACACAGGGCAACATTGCGC
>CAZPIR010000412.1:0-4136 GCA_964586085.1 uncultured Anaerolineaceae bacterium
GTCACCGGATTCGAGGATCTGGCGGCGCTGGACCGTTCGGTGCGGCTGATACGCCAAACGTTTGAAACAGACTCGTGCGTAATTGGTCTACGGTCGTCACGGCGATGCCAACCCCGTACATACCTGGGTTGGTGCCGGGCGATTGCAGAGGTTTGAACTTGAACAGGTACGAACCAATGTCGGTGTCGAGTGTTACAAAATTACTCGCGCGTCCTTCGCGTTGCGCTTTGAGAATTGCCGGCGGCGCGACGTTCCCGCCCCAGGATATGCCTTGCGCATTGGTGAGTGTGATGATGTACAACTTGTCATTGTAGACAATCGCGATTTCTTGGTCGAGCTTGCGAAAACGATATTGCAAAAAACTGCCATCGAGGTAAATGCCCAACAACAAGGTCGCTTCGGGCGAGGGGTTGCCGCTCATATAAACCGGCAGAATCACGCGAGCTTGCAAACGTCCCGCGCTGTCTTGCGCGAGACCGACCACGCGTTTGCCAACACGCGCCTCGGGCATGCCAGGCAAATCGTTGCTGGGCAAAGGCGCGGTCGCCGAGTACTCGCCCAAACGCACCAACGCATTCCCAGATTGGTCGCTTACCAAAATCGAATCTACAATGTTCACGCTCGTCCAGGGTTCGAGGTATTTCACCAACGCCGCGCCGTCACGCGCCTGGACCAATTCGGAAAACGTTTTTTGATTGACCAGCCAATCACCCAACGCCAACAACTCGCGCGTGGTACGCACAAAATCGGATTGAAAACCATCCAACCCATCTTCAATTTCGATTTCAGATTGCGCGCGCGCCTGTTGCTCGGTGTTGATCCATGCCGCGCCCTCGGTGATGAGCAATGCCAACGCCAGCGCCAAGACGCCCAGGTATGCTCGTGCCGCGATACCCAAACGCGGTAACAAACGTCGGCGTGGCGGGCGGTTCGATTCGGATGTACGATTCAGAGTCATAGTTGATTTCTTCGGGCAAGTCTAGTTGTCGAACATGTTGCCCGCAAACACATCCGTATTTTCATAAAGAATCCCTTTGCTGTCAATGGTCTTGACGGCTGAACGCAACAAGCCCCGTCGAAAGATTCGGCGGGGCTTGTGATGCAATCGGTTAATCAATACAACTTATTTGACAACCATCGGCAACGACAAGGAAAACATGGTGGATTTGGAATTGCCGCCCGGGTTGGGCGTTGCCGTTGGGGTGGGTGTGACCGTTGGGGTGTTCGTTGGCGTGGGTGTAGGATTGCTCGCACCTGGAACGGCTAATCGCGTCGCGGGATCGCCAAAGAGCGTAAAGACATCAATCGAGTCACGATACGCGCCGCCGGCGTTCCACCACAAGTTGACCTTGCCATAGATTGCCGCCTGACCGATTTGCGACAAACCTTCCTGGTTCAACGCCTCAAAAAAACCACGATCCAAAAAGTCCTGCCCTGCCGCCATACCCAGTCCACTCGAAGACCAACTTGCGAGCATCCCCTTGGATGTGGCACGCACGCTCGATTCACCCAGACCAGCAAAGCCCGGCATGTGAAAGTAACCGACATAGCACGAGAGGGATAACATGACCGGATATTTACCGACATTCGTCAAGGTATCCAAATCGCTCGTTTGGAAAATCAACTCACTTGCCCACGAACTGACGAAACCATGACCCACATAATTGACAATGGCACTCCCGTTGTTAATACTCGAGAGCAATGCCGTGTGCGCAAGACCCGCATCGGTGTATGCATCTTGCTTGTAATAAATGCGGTCGGCGGTGTACGAGGCAGGCAAGTACCACGCGTCGGTCGCAATCAAATCCGAGTACCAGTAGAAATTGCCCGCCGAGTCTGGATTGTCCGTGACAAACGTGACCTTGCTTCGCCAATCGCCGGCGGGAGGATTTTGTTCGTTGCTCAATATTTTTGCGACCATCGCATCTACATCCGCCGCGCTCCCAGCCGGCAACCGACCAATCGCCATGTTTGGCAAATTATTGTCGGCATTAAAAGCAACGTAACGATTGTCACTCGCTGTTTCGCCAATCCACAAGTCCACAAATTTCAGATACGGCGGAATCCAATTTGGCTCGTTCGTGCCCAGGTTGTTTTTGAAATCATAATGTCCATCGCCCACCAACAACACATAGGTCGGCGCGGGCGCCTGCCAGCTGGTGTACGTGTACGCGAGAAAATCATAAATTGCTTGCGCGTCCATCATGCCATCGCTGAACTCATCATAGATGTCTTGCACATCAACGACCTGGACACGCAAACCTTGCGATGCGCGAAACGTCGCCAGCGCTTGAATGTTGGATTTGAATGCACCGGGCGTAATCACGAGATAATCCGCGCCGTTGCCCGTGTCGCGTAAATTTGATGCGGCATCACGCGTAAGCATGACCGGCGTTTGGCGTTGCGCGCTCGTCAGCACGATGTACTCGCGCGACGCGGCAACCGTATCGGCGAAGCGCGCGGTGTACGTCGCGCCGCTCACGGTGATGCTTGCGCCGGTGATGCGCGCCACATTTGCCGGGTCGCTCACATCAAAGACCGTGATGCTCGAATTGCTAAATCCGCCAATCGTGTATTGCCAGGTTCCGGCGGTCGTCATCGGAAAACGGAACGCATCACTCGATCCGGTGAACGTGCTTGCGTAACTCACGTCGAAATTGTTAATCATCACCACGCTGTTCGAAGCCGTGTCGCTGATGCGAAGCGTGTTCGCGCCAGCAACCAACAACGATTGCGCGACCGAAATCGAAAACACGCGCGCATCCGTACCCCACCAGGTTGCATCATTGATCAACGTGCCATTCAACGAAACCTGGGTGCGATGCGCGGTGTTGCTCGCCCCGGTCACACGCACCTGGATCGTCGCGGTGTATGTGCCACTCGCCAAGTTTGTCAACTCGAACGGATAATCCGCCGAGGTCGCGCCAGTCGCAAGATAATTCCAGTACCAGTGATCCGCGCCATCCACCATCGGCAAAGCGGAACGATACAGTTTGTCCTGTTCAAAATGAGCCGTTGCCGTGAAATACGTCGGCGCGATCCCAGTGCCTGCTCCACTGCGCGTGCTCATGCGTTTGCCCGCCGCTCCACCGTACGTCAACCAATAAATGTTCGTGTCGGTATAGCGGGTCCTGGATGCTTGTCCAAAAAATTCGAAATAACCCCCACCCGTTCCGGTGCATTGTCCTGTCGTCGCAATCGCAACCTCGTTGCTGTTCTCAAAAATTTTGACTGTGTTCAAATCGAGCGAAGCCGTGGCAATGCCGGCGTTTTGCAAATCGGCGCACGTGATTTGATAGATGCCATCACGATTCACACCGACCTTGTACCAAGTTGCGCCATCGGACATGCGCGAACGCACAGAGGCGACCCGCGCAGGACGCGCGGCACGCCAACTTTTTGCACTCGTATAGTTGACGAGTGTCTTTTGCAAAATCGTATCGAATGCGCCTTCACTCACAGCACTCGCCGCCGCGCGAGGTTGACCACCGGGATACGTGAACGTCACTTCGACGCGCACGCGGCGATGGAACACGAGTTGGCGCGTCACCGGATTATATTGAAACGGATAAATTTCAATCGTGGCGAACGATTGACTGCGCCACGTGCCGGTTGAACCGACGCGCGCGACGTTCGCCGGATACACCTGGTTCACCGAATAGGTTGCGCTGTCCTGGATGAACGTGCTACCGGTCCGCGTGGGTAAAGGTTGCTCGGGTAATTGTTGAATTTGATCGGTAGGCACCGGCAGAACCGGATTCGGCAAGGTCACGCGTTGCACATCGTCCGCCGTAATTGTCAGCGTGGGTTGCGCGCCCTGAGGAATGCCGATCATCGCGCCCTTGATGGGCAATTGAGGTTTACCACTTTCGAGTGTGAAATCCAGGTCGGGGACAGTGAGCACGGTGTAATTGGTGTTGCCTACCCGACGCGTACTCGTGTCGTAATTGCCAACCGTCAATTCGATCACAACACGATTGGAGTCGGATTGCAGAACACGTGCCTGCGCCGGCGACACGGCGCGCGCCACATTCGCCTGCGAGAGAACGAACATGGCGCTCAACACTAGCCCAACCAATCCAAAACTTTTGAATATTGCTCGCGTGATTTCGTAACGCGTTTGCATAACCTTGTCC
>CAZPIR010000413.1:0-2681 GCA_964586085.1 uncultured Anaerolineaceae bacterium
CAGTATGTTATTTCGGCGGCAACACCAACCTCAACGCCTTCGCCAATCCGAGTTGCGCCCATCCTTGAACTCAACGAATCACTGTCTGTCATTCACCTGAGCGTACGCGAGTTGATCGAATTTGTTCCAAACATTCGTCGTCAATATTCGGGTTATTACGGCGAACCACAGCGACCACAAAACCCACCCATCCCGCCACCACAAAATGCCGAACTAAAATTTGAATATGCCGGGCAAATTCATTTTGTGCCTTTTCAAATTTCGTATATCTTGAATCCGCGTTACCGCTATGCACCGGACTGTGAGTATACCAACTCTAGCCCGCTTGATTCCAGCATTTTCACCGGGGTTGGCTTGATGTTGCTAAGCGTTGCCGGTGTTTGGTTTATCGCTCGCCTCGCTGTGAAAATGGACCACCGCAAACCATCCTGATATGCCAACCCTCATCATCGTCACCGGCGCGCCAGGCACTGGCAAGACAACACTCGCGCAAAAACTCGCGCGCGATTTGCGCTTGCCACTCATCGCCAAAGATGCGATCAAAGAAACATTGTTCGACACACTCGGCTGGCAAGACCGCGCCTGGTCAAAAAAGTTGGGCGGCGCGACGTACGAATTGATGTATAATTTCGCTGAAACTTTGCTCGCCGCCGGGCAATCGCTCATCCTCGAAAGCAATTTTCAAGCGAGTGCCTTGCCACGATTGCGTGCCTGGCAAACTCGATACGATTTGGCGTTTTTGCAAATTCTGCTAAAATGTGACAGCGCAATTTTGCGCGAACGATTCAAATCGCGCGCGGCAGATGGCGAACGTCATCCCGGTCATGTGGACGATGTAATGAGCGATCAAGAAATTGCGGCGATGCTTGCGCGCAGTACCGCATCGCTCGACCTGGATGGCATATTGCTTGAAATCGATACGACAGATTTTGACACATTGAATTATCAAGATTTACTCTGCGCCGTGCAACGCACGCTTGAACAGATTTGATGGAGTACGTGGAATGAAATTACTCACGCTCTTTCTCTTGCTCACGATGCCGATGCGCATCTACAAGGATACGACCTTGCCGCCGAACGGCGAGGTGCGCCAACCGATCATTATCATGGCGGACAATCTCACGCTCAATTGCCAAAACTCGGCAATCATTGGCGAAGGCGTCGGCGTGGGAATTTTACTGCAAGGACGGCGCAACGTGACGATTCGCAACTGTCGCGTGCGCGGCTGGGACGTGGGCATGTACGTCGTGCGCGGCAATAATTTCCGGTTCGAGAATAATGATTTCAGCGGCAACTATCTCGACGACAATTCCAACATCGAACACCTGAAACCGATTCCGCACGGCGGGATGATTTTGAACGGCATTCAAAATTCGCGCGTCGTCGGCAACACGGCGAATGGAAATATTGTCGGCATTCAAGTCATTAACTCGCAACAAATCCTGGTGCAAAGCAACACAACGAGCCGCAATCGCGGCTGGGGCATTTATCTGTACGGCAGTGTCGCGAATCAAATTTATTCCAACACTGTGGATTACAACAATCGCAGTTGTCCCGAATGGGGCAAGGACGCCGGCTGTGGTTCGGCAGGCATTGTGCTGACCAATAAATCGGACCGCAACAAGGTCGCGTGGAACTCGCTCAACTATAACGGCGATGGAATTTATCAGGGCAATCTACCCGAGACCGCGAGTAGCGACCTGGAAATTTTTGGCAACTATATTTCGCACAGCGTTGCGAACGGCATCGAAGCAACCTTTAGTTTTCGCAATTACGTTCATCACAATCAACTGATTGAGGATAATTACGGCGGTTGGTTCGGGTACGCGCAAGATTTGCGGTTCGAGTACAACACGGTCAAAGGTTCCAAGGTCAAGGGTGTGCAATCGGATAACGCGCAACGCCATCGCTACGTGGGCAACACTTTTGACGGGAACGGGTTACTGTTGCAACCGGTCGAGGGCGGCACGTGTCAAAGCAACGCGTTCGAGAAAAATGAATTCAAGGGCGGCGCAGTCGTCGAAACACCGGATTGCAAATGAGACGTGAATTGATTTTTGCGTTGAGCCTTTTCGGCGTACTTGGTGTGTTGTTCGGGTTCGGTCAATCGCTGACACGCTCGACCCAAGCACAGGGCGCTGAGCCAACCAAACCACCGTACGTGTTTCCAACGCCGGTGTTCATTCCCACTTTTCCACCTGACCCAGCCACACCCACCAATGTGTCGGCGCAAGCCAGTGCCCAGGCGCCCACTGCCACGCCCGCCGCAACACGCGCGCCCGATGCGTCCGCCGGTGATCGCACGTACACGGTTGTGTCCGGCGACAGTCCCTGGATCATCGCACAAAAAGTGTACAATGACGGCACGAAATATAAAATCATTCTCGATGCGAATAATTTGACGGCGAGTTCAAAATTAAAAGTGGGCAGTACGTTGATTATCCCCACCCTCGCCGGCACGCCGCGCCCGCCCGCGCCAACCGCAACCCTCGCCGCGCCTACGCTTGCACCGACCACGGTGACCACGCGTGTTGCGCCAACCATTGTTGCAAGCGCAACGATCACCGCGACCATCCCGATCACCACTACACTCACAACCACGAGCACCGCAACCGGTTTGATTTCGCCGGGCACGTTGTCGTTCGTCGCTTCCACATTCAACGTGCTCAGTGTCATCGCGT
>CAZPIR010000413.1:2691-4134 GCA_964586085.1 uncultured Anaerolineaceae bacterium
CGCAACGGCGGTACTTGCCTTGCTGATGTACGAACGCTCGCGGCGATTCGCCGTCGTCGAATCACGCAAGGGACGCTTGACGCGACGATTGACCCGATAAAAAATTGGGGCGACCAAATTGGTCGCCCCAATTATTTTATTTTCGCTTCGATTTGTTTTGTCGTCACGCCTCGCACGCGCACCACTTTGCGCCGCGACGTTTCGCCGAGAATGATTTCGATGTACGCACGCGGCACACCCAGGTTTTCGGCGAGAAAGGCAACGAGCGCCTCGTTCGCTTTGCCCTCGACCGGCGGCGCATTCAATCGAATCTTGACCACCTCGCCCTCGATGCCAGCGATTTGATTTTTGCTCGCGCGTGGCATGACCTTGACCGCAAACGTCACCGCGCCATTTGCTTCGTTAAAGACACTCACTTGTACAACGCGCCGACAAAAAATCGCACGACGAGTCCCGCCGCGATAATCAAGCCCCAGCCAATTTGCCCGGTGAACAAGACAAAAATCGCGGCATAGACCGACGCGAACGTGACAAAGATGAGATGTGTGCCAAGTAGAAACGGACGCGGCGTGGTGGACGCCGCGATTTTTTTCAAGCCGAATGTCATGATCGGAATTTCGGCAATCGCAATCGCGAGCAGAATCAATCCAAAAATCGCGACACCAACCGGATGACCGATGAGTGTCGGAACCTGGGTGCTTGCGGTACTCGCCACATAATAAATGCCGGAGCCAAGCAAAACGCCAACGGCACCGGCAATCGCAACATCGAGTTTCATGGTTTCGCCTCGCGGTCAAGCGCTTTGAGAATCACGCGACGTGTTAGCTTGGGCACATCGAATTTGATAATGTCCTCGCGCGCAACCCAACGCGCATCCATCACATCGCTGTCTGCGTGCAACTCGCCACTCACATACTGCGCCGCAAAATCCACGACGATGTAATGATACTGCACGCGATTGTCCGCGTCGCGCGTGATAATGTCCACCGTCTCGACAACCTCGCCCAGCGCAATTTCGATGCCGCACTCTTCGCGCACCTCGCGCGCCGCCGCATCGCGCAGTGGCTCGCCCAACTCAACCGCACCACCGGGCAAACCCCACGTGCCAACTCCCGGCGGTTTGCCACGTTGAATCAACAACACGCGCCCATCGTTCTGCACAATGACGCCAATGCCACAAATCGGACGCACAGGATATTCACGAGAATCGGTCATGGTCAGTAATCAGTAATCAGTAATCAGTGTTCAATGTCACTGTTTACTGTCCTACTAGTCTCCTGGAACTTTGATGTCTTTCACATTCAACTGCAACTTGGTTTCGCCGTTCCACACGCGCGCTTCGAGCTGATACGCCACGTCAATCGTCTTGGGTAACGCACCGAGCCAACTACCCTGACGAAATGCAATCGCATCCCAAACCGATTGACCGTCGCTCAACATCAA
>CAZPIR010000414.1:0-4110 GCA_964586085.1 uncultured Anaerolineaceae bacterium
ATATCCGGCTCGCGTGTCAGGCACTCGGACGCGATAATTTCAAGATACTCAATCGTACAAGCGATTTCACCGCGCAAGAAACGCACGCGAATCGTGTCATCGAACAGGTCGGCTTGCGTGAACGCGCGCAGATGGTCGCGCGCAATTTGCCGCACGGCGATCAACGCAAACTCGAACTGGGCATGATTCTCGCACAAGACCCGCAGGTGTTGTTACTCGATGAGCCGACCGCCGGCATGGCTGGCGAGCAAGTCCCGGAATTTATCGCGTTGATTCAGCGCGTGCAAAAAGAAGGCAACAAGACCATTGTGTTGGTCGAGCACAATATGGGTGTGGTGATGAACGCGTCGCAACGCATCACCGTGATGCATCAAGGCGCGGTTCTCGCCGAAGGCACGCCCACCGAGATTGCGGCGAACCCGACAGTGCAAAGTGCCTACTTGGGAGGAATGAAATGGTAGCCGAAAATCTTCTCCAGGTGCGCGACGTTCACACGTATATCGGTCAGTTTCATATCCTCCAGGGCGTTACAGTCAACGTGCCGAAAGGCGCCATCACGACTTTGTTGGGACGCAACGGCGCTGGCAAAACGACGACGCTGAAAACAATCCTGGGTCTCACGCCGCCGCGTCAAGGGCAAGTGATTTTTGACGGCGCAGAAATTCAAGGTCGCCCCACGTACGAAATTGCGGCGATGGGCATTGGCTTTGTGCCGGACTATCGCGCGATTTTTCGCGACCTGAGCGTCGAAGAAAATTTACGCATCGCCGAGCGCAAAAAAGGCGACCTCGCGCGCAAGCAGGATTTTATCTTCGGACTCTTTCCCGATTTGAAACGCTTGATTAAATTGCGCGGACAGCAATTGTCCGGCGGACAACAACAAATGCTCGCGATTGCGCGCGCGCTCGTCGCCGACAACAAACTGCTTTTGATTGACGAGCCGAGTGAAGGTCTTGCGCCGGTCATTGTCGAGCAAATGATGCACGCCATCGAGCAACTCTCGAAAGAGACAACCGTGATTTTGGTCGAACAGAATTTTACCGTTGCGAGCACATTGGCAAAAACGTACGTCATTATCGAGGAAGGTCGCTCGGTCAAAAGTGGCGCAATGGCGGATTTGCTGAACGACAAGGCGACGATTCAGAAATATTTGGGCGCGGCGTAAATTGATAATTGCCAATTACCGATTATCAATCGTGGGAGAATCACATGCAAATAATACTTGAAACATTTCGACGCAATCGGACCCAGACCGTCACCGTCGCCGCGATTGTCGTGTTCTTTTTACTCGCGGCGAATGGGATGGAGACCCAGGATTGGGTCGTCACGGTTTTGCGCGGTTTGGCAGTCGCGGCGGTGACGTTTCTCGTGGCGTCCGGGTTTTCGCTCATCTTTGGTTTGATGGATGTGCTGAACCTGGCGCACGGCACGCTTTTTATGATCGGCGCGTACATCGCGTGGTCGGTGTATTTGCGTCCCGACACAATGGTGGATGTGGCGACGCCGCTCGCTTTGCTTGCCGCCGGGGTTTTACTCGCGCCGCTCGCCGAGTATGCGCTCGCGCGTTGGCAACCCTCGTCAAGCGTGTTGCGCTTTTTCCCCTGGGTCGTGCTAGCATTGGGAATCGCGGTTTTATTCTGGGCATTCCCGCAATTTCCGGTGGCGATGTGGGACGTGCAAAAGTACGATGCCAGCCCGGTGATTTATAGCGCGCAACTCGACACCGGCAAATTGGTTTTGCCGGCGAATGCGCAAGCTGAACCGAGCGCAGTCGTTACAAGTGGAATTGGTGTGTTGCTCGCTGGCGCGTTGATCGCGTTGGGACTCGCCGCGTTCACGCAACGCCATCGCGTGGGCGTGCCACGTTGGACGATGACCTCACTCGCCGCGCCAATCATCCTCGCCGTGTTGGGGTTGGGTGCGTTCGTCGCCAACGAAGCGCTGACACAGGCACTACTCGATATGGGCACGACGTGGCGTTTTGTGATTTCGGTCATCGTCGCAACCCTCGGCGGCGCGGGGTTGGGCGCGTTGATGGAATCGTCGTTGATTCGCCCGCTCTACGCGCGCCCGATTTATCAATTGATGTTGACGCTGGGTCTGGGTGTCATCGGGCGCGAAATTGTCATTGCGATTTGGGGGCGCACCCAAATCACGATGGCGAAACCGGATTTGTTTGCGAATGTGGGCAAGGGGTGTCCCGCGCAAAATGTCAGCGACTGGTTGGCGAACGGTTGCTCGACGATTAATTTTATGGGCAGTCGCATTCGCACGTACAATGAAATTTTTGTGATCTTGATTGGTATTGTCGTGCTGATCCTCGTTTGGATCCTGTTGCAAAAATCGCGCATCGGTATGGTCATTCGCGCGGGCGTACAGGATCGCGAAATGGTCGAGGCATTGGGCACGAATGTGCGGCGCGTGTTCACATTCGTGTTCGCGCTGGGTGTGGGACTTGCCGCGCTCGGCGGTGCGCTTGCTGGACCGTTTATGGGCGTGGCAGACAGTATGGGCGAAAGTTTGTTACTCTCTGCGTTGATCGCGCTCGCGATTGGCGGGCTGACGAGTTTTCCCGGCGCGGCGGCGGGGTCTCTGCTTGTCGGCTTGATGCAACAATTCATCGTCAAGTACGGACAAATCGGCATTCAACTTCCCTTTATGGCGCAACCGTTCAAGCCAACACCGCCACTTGTGCCGGCTTCGACGGTGTTGTTGATGGTGATTATTTTGCTCGTAATGCCGCAGGGCTTGTTCGGGCGCAAGGAGTAAACGATGCGAAACAATTCTCTCAAAGCACACGCGCCCGCGCTCGTTACGCTTGTCGTCTTTATCCTACTGCCGTTCATTCTCGCGGTGCTCGATGGACAATCGCCCGCGAGCGTGTTTACGAATCAGTCCGGCAATTCCAAATTTTATCAGGGCTTGCTCATCGAAGTGTTCATCCTGGGAATTTACGCGCTCAGTTACGATTTACTGCTCGGCGTGACCGGGTTACTCTCGTTTGGGCACGCGATGTTTTTCGGCGTTGGCGCATACACGATTGGCATTGCACTCAAGAGTTTCAACTTGCCTTTGCCGACGACGCTTGTGCTTGTGGTCGTCGCCGGCATCGTGCAGGCGTTGCTGTTCAGCATCGTTCTGCCGCGCGTCAAGGGCATCACGTTCGCGCTCGTGACCCTGGGTTTTGCGTCCGTGTTCGACATTGTGATTCAATCGCACGAGTTGAACGAGTGGGCGGGCGGCGATGTGGGTTTGCAAGGTATGCCCAAGCCGGCGTTTCTCAGTCCCGCCGATCAACGCTTGACGTTTTATTTTGTCGCGCTTGCGTGTACCGTGTTGGCGTACCTTTTCTACAAACGCTTTGTGGATTCGCCGACGGGGCGTGTGTGCGTGGCGATTCGTGAGAATGAACAGCGCGCGAAGATGCTGGGTTACAACACGTTCTATTTCAAGCTCGCGGCATTGATTGTGTCTGGCATCACGGCATCACTCGCCGGCGCATTGCACGCGTTGTACCAACCGATTGTCAGCCCGACCATTGCAAGTCTGACGTATACGGTGAATGCACTGTTGATGATTTTGATGGGTGGCGTCGGCACGTTGAGCGGCGCATTGGTCGGCGCGGCAGTGTTTCGCTTGATGCAGTTTTTCCTCGACCGCATCTTTGGCGAGTCGTCGAGTTTCATCCTGGGTGTGGTCTATGTCGCGCTCGTGTTGTTTGTGCCGTACGGCGTGGTCGGCACCTGGCGCGCACGCGGGGCAGAATGGAAAAAAGTATGGAGCGAACGCATTGGCAAGTTGAGCAAGTAAAGCGTGATTGCTCGGCAAACACAATCTGGAGCGCATCGGCTCGAATCAATTTGACACACTTGGCGAGGTGTGCTATATTCCGAGCCGTTCGTGGGGGCGTGGTGTAGCTGGCCCAACACGCGGCCCTGTCAAGGCCGAGATCGCGGGTTCGAATCCCGTCGCTCCCGCAGCGGTAACTTTCGAGAAATCGAAAGTTACCTTTTTTTATACCCTCATCGGTCAACAAGAAGGGTGGTAGTGGTGCGGGTTCGACGTCTTTGCCCTCGCGATCTTTCAACCCTTCACGGACCCAAATCAAAT
>CAZPIR010000415.1:0-4108 GCA_964586085.1 uncultured Anaerolineaceae bacterium
TCGGCATTCTCAGTGTCACGTTCGTCACGCTGGCGACGGTCGGCGTCGAGCGCGCGAAAAATGTTGCCGTGTTTTTCTTGCTCGTCGTGTTGAGTGTGTGGACTATTCGCCAGGTCGCGTTTGTCAATTTCGCCGGCGCGCCGCATGGCACCGCGCATTTCTTTGGTTTGAATCCGCAAGAATTGCTCATCACGCGCGCCACTTCGCCGAGCGTGCGCGACCTTGCCGATGATGTGCGGGACGTTTCGCGTTGGCGCGCGAATCATGTCTACTCACTTGTCCTGGCGATTGACGCATCGCTCAGTCCGGTGGTGCGTTGGGAACTGCGCGGTTTCCCGTACGTGCGCATCATGCCCAGCCCCGCGCCGCTCGATCATCAGGCGCTGATTTTGCCGGTGGATGCGCCCGCGCCGGGAGCCGATTGGATCGCGCAATCGTATCGCGTCGAAACCGTGCGCGTGCCGCAATCAAATTTTCTTCGCTGGTTCTTGTTCCGCGACCTTGGCGCGGTTGAATCCGTGAACGTGGTCTTGTGGATTCCAAAACCCTAAACAGGAAAAAATAGTTATGCAAGTTGAAACCGAACGCTCGACTGGGTTGGATACGCCACTCAGTGCCTTGATAAAATGGGATTGGGAGCGCGTGCTCCTGGTTGTGATTATCGCGCTCGCGATTCTAACGCGCTTGTGGGATTTGCCGTACCGCGCGTGGAATCACGACGAAGCCATTCACACCGATTGGTCGTGGAATTTGTACACGGGGCGCGGCTATCAGCACAATCCGATTTATCATGGACCCCTGCTTTATCATCTCACGGCGTTTTCGTTTCTCTTGTTAGGCGATAACGATTTTTCTGCGCGCCTGTCGAACACCTCGCTCGGCATTCTGCTCGTCATCATGCCATTCTTTTTCCGCAAATGGCTGGGACGCAAAGGTGTGCTAGTCACCTCCGCGCTTTTGTTGATTTCGCCGGCGGTGTTGTACTATTCGCGTTTCAATCGGCACGATATCTATGTCGAAACATTTGTCATTTTGATGGCGCTTGCGATTTGGAAATATTTCGACGACCGGCGCGAGCGTTGGCTCTTGGCTTCGGCGGCGTTCTTGTCGCTGGCGTTCACCGCGATGGAGACGACATTCATCTTTGTCGCGATCTTTGCCGTGTTTCTCTGCGGGCATTTCACGTACGAATTTTTGCGATCGCGCACCAAGTTGCCGGACTGGGCGATTGGGCTAATCGCTTCGATTGGCGGCATTCCGGTTTTCGGGGTGATGGCGGTATACAATGCTTTTGACATGCTGACCGGCAACAAAGCAAAAAAAGCAAACGACGAACAAACGGACTGGCGCGCGATTCCCAGTTTCGATTTGGCGATGGTGCTTGGCTCGTTCTCACTTCCGCTCATCACGCCCGCGGTGATTTACGCGCTCAACATTCCCTGGCAGGTGTTTTTTCACACCGACTTTTTACCCATCTCGGCGTTCAGTGATCTCGGGACGATTATTTCGATCACGCAATCGCAACCGGACGTGATGATTCGCGTCATTGCGTTGACGGCGGCGATGATCGCGCTCTCGGCTCTGCTCGGCTTGACCTGGAATGCGCGGGTGTGGGGCATTGGCGCGATGTTGTTCTGGCCCCTGTTCATCGTTTTCTTTACGACGTTCTTTACGAACGGCGCAGGCTTTTTTACCGGCGTGCTCGGCTCGCTTGGTTATTGGTTGTCACAACAATCCGTGCAACGCGGCGGACAACCCTCGTACTATTATCTGCTCGTGATGATGCCGATGTACGAATTTCTGCCGTATCTCGCCGGGTTGGGCGCGATGTTTTGGTACTGGTTCCGTTATCGTCCTGTGCAGTTGGTGGTCGTGCTGTCTTGGATGCTGTGGATCATTTTCTATTACGTCGCGCTTCGTCCGTTGTTGTTGAGCGTGGCTCCCGGTTTGGCGGAACAACTCGTCGTTGCATTCATCGCGCTTCTTGTGCCCCTGATGTTCTTTGTCACATATGATGGCAAGAACTCGGAAAATATGTTCGTGACATTTTTGTTCGTATGGTCGGTGGGCACGCTCATCATTTTCAGTTGGGCGGGCGAAAAGATGCCTTGGCTCACGATGCACCTCACGATCCCGCTCGCGTTCATCACAGGCTGGGCGTTGGAAAAATTGCTCACCGCCGATTGGCGCGATCTGTTTGCGCGCGGCGCCGTGTGGCTGGCGTTGTTGATGCCGCTCGCGATTATTTTGTTGGTGATGTTGATTGTGCCGGCGCGTCCGTTTAATGGCATGGAACTCGATCAACTCACGACGACGAATGCGTTTATCATTGTGCTTGTGATGTTGGTCGTGTTCGTCGGTCCCGCGCTGTTTGTCTTTGCGCGCCGATTCACGGCGACCGAGGTTGCGCGCGTCAGCGTCGTTACCGCGCTCGTATTTCTCGCCGCGTTGACCATCCGCTTTGCCGCGATGTCGGTGTACATTCAGCCCGACTCGGCAGTGGAGACGATGATTTACGCGCAAGGTTCACACGACAATGTGACCGCGATGCAAGAGATCGAAGATTTGTCGCGCCGATTGTGTTCGATGACGGTGCCGGGCAAAACGCAAACGGTGCAATGCGATAACGGCATGATCAAGGTCGCGTACGACGATGATTCGTCGTGGCCCTTTGTGTGGTATCTGCGCAATTATCGCAACGCGCAGTACTATGGCACGAGTCCGAATGCGCCGTTCGATGCGCCGGTCGTGATTGTGGGCGCCAAGAATGAGGATGCGGTCAAGCCGTGGCTGGGCAATCGTTACACCAAGCGCACGTACAAATTGATCTGGTGGCCCATCGAAGGATACAAAGACCTGAATCTGGATCGCGTGTTGGCTTATTTCCGTGATCCGCAACAACGTTTGGATTTGTTCAACACCTGGTTTTTCCACACGTACAAAGAGAACCAAAGCCAGTGGCCCTACGTGCATCTCTTTTCGTTCTACGTTCGCAAAGATGTTGCGGCGATGATGTGGAATTATGCCGGCAATGTGCCCGCGCAACCGCAACAAGAAGACGAGTACGCGAAAAAATTTATTCGGCTCGACGCCGCGCGCGTGATTGGGATGCCGGGTAACGCGAAAGGACAGTTCAACTTTCCGCGTAGCATCGCGTTCGACGCGCAGGGCAATATGTTCGTCGCCGACTCGGACAATCATCGCATCCAAAAGTTCGATGCGAAAACTGAAACCTGGGTAACCTGGGGCACGAAAAGTCCGGACAATGCGATTGGATTGCAAGGCACGTTCAATCAACCCTGGAGCATCGCGGTGGACAAGTCGGGCAATGTGTTTGTGGCCGACACCTGGAATCACCGCATCCAAAAATTCGACAACACCGGCAAGTTTTTGACGATGTGGGGCACGAATGGCGATACGCGCGGTGTCGCGCAAAGTGCGCCATTGCAATTCTATGGGCCGCGTTCGGTCGCGCTTGATCCGCAGGGCAATGTCTACGTGTCGGACACCGGCAACAAGCGCATTACCAAATTCACCAACAATGGCGAGCCGTTGGGGCAGTACGGCGGCGTTGGTTCAGACGCTGGTCAATTCCTCGAACAAGTTGGCATTACGATTGACAAGCAAGGTAATGTTTATGTTGCCGACACTTGGAATCAACGCATCCAAAAGTTCGACGCGAATTTTAATTTTGTGATGCAATGGGTAGTGGATGCGTGGGACACGCAAACGGTTGTGAACAAGCCGTACCTCGCGGTGGATAATGAAGGTAACATTTTTGCGACCGACCCCGAAGGTGCGCGCATCATCAAATTCACGAACGACGGCAAACTGCTTGCCGTGTTTGGGACACGCGGCACCGACTTGGCGTCCTTCAACTTGCCGACCGGTCTCGCGTTCGACGCGCAGGGCAATCTCTATGTCGCCGATTCCGGCAATCAGCGCATACTCGTTTTCACCAAACCCTAAGTTATGACACGGAGACACGGAGAACGGGAGACAAGGAGACCAAAAAACCTTTCTCTGCGTCTCCGTGTCCTCTTGTCTCCTTGTCAATAATGAAGCCACGTCAACTTGTAACCCTCATCGTCAGTCTCGCGATCACCGC
>CAZPIR010000416.1:0-4067 GCA_964586085.1 uncultured Anaerolineaceae bacterium
GTCGAACGAAATGTCTTGCACGCGGTCCAGCGTTGTCTCAATCGAGCGTTGTTGAAACCCAAATGGCGCGCGCACACTGTCCACCAAACGATCATCGGTCACAGCGTAAATATCATTGCGCCAATCTTCGTACTCGTACCACGCCCAAAAACCAATCCCCAGCAAGAACAACAGCCAGACGCCAACAAAGCCGGCAAGGGTTTGCAGATTCGTGCGGTCAATCACCGTGAGCGGGATTACGCCGCTCAATTGCAAAAAACCGGCGACGAGAAAGGCAAGCCAGAGCAGAGAAGGCAAGCCGGCTTCGGCAATGAGCACGTTCCAATGTTTGCGCCAAGTGATTTGCTTGCCTTCATCAATGCGCATCCCGAATCGTTTTTCAAACCACACCGCCACGCGCGCGCGATTCTTCTTGACCGCCGCGGTAGGTGTGGAGAGTGCGGCTTCTGCCGCCGCCGCGGCGGCGCGGGCTTGCGCGCGTTTGTGTTCATCGGGATCAAGATGCTCGATCAGTTCATCGCGAATGCCGGCGCGAATGCGTTCGCGTTTCTCAAATGCCGCGCGCGAACGGATGCGGTCAATTTGCTCAAAAATGCTATTGCGAATTTTGTAATGGCTGGGTGCAAAATCAAAATCAATATCGGTTTTGTGTCCGGACGTCTCGACGTGAAGTTCGCTAAAGCCCAGGACGCGCGCCGGCACCCCGTTCACCACTTCGATCACATTCGTAACTTGTTCGATGGGCGCTTCTTCACGTTGGTCGAGAAAGAACACGACTTTTTCGATGTGGATGACGCGCCGATTTGTCACGATATAAAAATCATTGGACCAGTCCACAACATTCCAAATGCTGGAACCTATAATCCAGAGAAAGAGCAAGGCGAGAAAGATGGGCCAAAAACTAAAATTAAAAATTGCCGTCAAGCCGGTCAGCAAACCAAGCACAAGCGCGCCGCCAAGTGGCAAGCGCAACATCAAGATCAACGCGAACCAATGCCGACGCGTGTTGACGACGACAATTTCACCGGGGAGGAGCCACTCGTACAAATTACTGGCTTCGAGTTTTTTCTGAACTTCGGGGCTGATTTGCAAACGACCCATCAAGTCGGGTTGTTCGTGCAAGGCTTGATCGAATTCGTGCTTGGGCAAAATATACAGCGATGCTTCTTTGGAGAATACGTCCACGGTCGTATCGCGGTGGACGCCGGTAAGCAGAGAGGTTTCGCCAAACCACGCGGGCGCGTTGATATAATTCAACATATGCTCGCGCCCGGCTTGGTCTACATTGCGTACACGCAAACGTCCCGCGTCGAGCACAAAGTAGGCGTCGCCTTCTGTGCCTTGTTGGTAGACGATTTCGCCAACCTGGTACGAGCGTTTATGGAACAAGCGCGCAAGCGGCGCAAGTTCTTCGACTTCTAAATTAGCGAACAAGGGAACTTGTTTGAGTTGCTCAACCGGAATCATTGGGATTTCAGATTTCTGATTTGTGATTGGCGATTTGTTTTGCGAGAGCACGCAAAATCGTAAATCACAAATTATCTTTCAATTTTTGTGCGGCGGTGCGCGTCATACCTTCGACGGTCATCAATTCATCCACCGATGCCGCGCGGATTTTATCGAGCGAGCCAAAACGCGCGAGCAGGGCGCGGCGACGACGCGGACCAATGCCGGCAATCGCGTCGAGTTGGGACGCCAGTCCTTTTTTCGTGCGGAGCGAGCGATGATACGTGATGCCAAAACGATGCGCTTCATCGCGGATGCGTTGCAATAATTTTAACGCTTCGGAATTTTTTTGCAAACGCAACGACTCGTCGCGACCCGGGACGAACACTTCTTCTTCTTGCTTGGCGAGACTAATCAGGTTCACGCCTTCAATGCCCAGTTCGCCGAGTACCTCATGCACCGCGCCGAGTTGTCCTTTGCCGCCGTCAATGATGACCAGGTCGGGCATGCGCGCCCACGCCTCGTCAGCTTTGGCGCGCGCAGAAATTTTTTTCATCTCAGCATCGCCGCGTTGCCGCGCGGTGGCGTCCTCATTCGCTTTCGACTTGGCTTCGAGCAAGCGCGTGAATCGTCGGCGTAACACTTCTTGCAGACTCGCAAAATCGTTGGCGCCCTCGACGGTTTTGATTTTGAATTTGCGATAATCGCTTTTCTTTGCCGCGCCGCGCTCGAACACCACCATCGCGCCAACCGAGTTTGTGCCTTGCGTGTTCGAAATGTCATAGCATTCCATTCGCAAAGGCGGATTTGCCAGGTTGAGCGCGTCTTGCAATTCGGCGACCGCGCCCATCTGCTTGTTCTCGTCCGCGAGCCATTGCGCTTTGAGCGACGACAAGGTAACGCGCGCATTTTCCTCTGCCATCGCGACGAGTTCTTGTCCTTGCCCGTTGCGCGGCACGGTCAACATCACTTTTTGTCCGCGTTGATTGCGTAACCACTGCTCGATGATTTGTGCTTCGTCAATATTTTCCGGCAGTAAAATTTCCGGCGGCACATACGCGGCTTCGTCGTAAAATTGTTTGACGAACGACGACAAGACCTGGTCGGTGTTTTCGTCTTCCGTGCCTTCGAGCACAAAATATTCGCGACCGAGCAATTTGCCGCCGCGCACAAAAAAGATCTGCACACACGCGTCGCCGTCGTCGCGCGCAAATGCGATCACGTCCTGGTCTACCGCCGCCATCGAAACGACTTTTTGATGTTCGGCGATGCGCGCGAGCGCTTGCAGTTGATCGCGATAACGCGCCGCGCGTTCAAATTGAAGATTCGCCACTGCCTCGTCAAGCTTGGCGCGAATGGCGACAGTGACCTCATCGGCTTTGCCCTGCAAGAACAAGCACAACCGGTCAATCATCGCGCGGTACTCGTCACGCGTCACGACGCCGATGCATGGTGCAAGGCACAAGTGCAGGTCGGCATAGAGGCACGCGCGCTTATCGCGACCAGTGATGTCGCGGTCGCAGGTGAGGAACGGAAAAATTTTTCGCAGTGTGTCGAGCGTGTCGTGCACCGCCCACACCGCCGTGAACGGACCGAAATAGCGCGCGCCGTCCTGTTCCATTCGTCGCGTGACAAACACTTGCGGAAATGGTTCTTGCCACGTGACCTTGATGTACGGATAACGTTTGTCGTCTTTGAGCCGCACGTTGAAATGCGGCTTGTGTTTCTTGATGAGGTTGCACTCGAGTACGAGCGCTTCGAGTTCGGTCTCGGTGACGATGAACTCGATGTGGCGAATGCGTTCGACGAGTCGCCACACTTTGGGTTCTTGACCGTACGGCGAATGAAAGTACGAGCGCACGCGATTGCGTAAATTGATCGCTTTGCCGACGTAAATAATTTCCCCGCGTTCATCTTTCATCAAATAAACGCCGGGGTTGATCGGCAGGGTATCCAGGATTTGTTGAATTTCGGGGCGTGGCGAAAATTTATCCAATCGAAAACTCTACGCATTCACCGGCTTGGGTCGCAAGGCGCGACGCACGAACCAGATCAGGAACAAGCCCAACACGATGCCGATGAGCGCGGGTACAAGAATCGTGGCAAGCGTGATGCCGGTCGAGACAATATCCTCGCCGACGCTGACGAACGCGTTGCCCAGTCCACCGGTTGTCGCCGTGACGACCGGACGCGCGGTGGCTTTTGCCGCGTGCACACCGAACGCGAGGACCAGACCCAGGATGACCGCAATCACGGGATTCAAATTGATGGCGTTCGTGCTTGCCGCAAACAAAATCGCGCCCGCCGCCGGTCGCACAAAAGTTTGAATCGCATCATTGATCGAATCGGCGGCGGGAATCTTGTCCACGACGATTTCAATCGCGAGTAAAACAACCAACGTGCCAATCACCCACTCGTTCGCCAAAATGTCGAACGGCGGATTGAGGTGGACGAGACTGGTAAAACGCGCGGCGAGGGCGACGATGAGCAGGGGAATGTACGCGTTCAAGCCGGACGCGGATGACAAGCCAAATGCGGTGAGAATTTGAGAAAGGATTGCAAGCATCAATGCCTCGTGATGAAATTGATTATACCATAAAACGCGTGTGCTAGACGCAGAG
>CAZPIR010000417.1:0-4064 GCA_964586085.1 uncultured Anaerolineaceae bacterium
GAATGGTTGGGGTTCGTTCAACATCAACAGCAATGCGAGTTATTTTGTCGGCAATCAGTTGGATCGCAACAATCATGGTTGCACGACGCCGGACGGCAATAAATTTCTCGATGGCTGTGAAACGGCGGGCTGGGTGTGCCTCGCGTGCAAGAACAATGTCATCACGCGCAATCGGTGCGAGTTGAGCGGCAACTGTTATTACATGAGCGGCGAGCGTAACCTGGGAAGCGGCGACAATAAATTCATCGCCAACTATTGCGCGGGGGCAACCTCGAATTGTTTCGAAATTACTTTTTCGTTCGGTAATCTTTTGCAGGACAATGTAGCGACAGTCGAGCCAAAAGGGAACAAGGTTTGCAAGTATCCATTTTGGATTGGCGGCTCGGTTGTGATGATGCAAAATAATTTGTGGCAGTGCGCGATTGACCCGGACAAGGCGTTCAATGAATCGCGTGACTCGACGGTCGTGGCGACGAACATCATCAACATTGATGCGTTCGGCTTGGTGCAAGTCTCGCCGCTTGTCAGTCCGACGCGTGTGCCGACACGCACGCCCGAGCCAACCATTGTGCCGCTTGGCTCGCGAATGCGTCCTGGGTTGCGTTACGATTTGATTCCGTAAGAGGATTGGACATGTTCCAGGTTTTGTCGTGGTGGTTGCTCGTTGAACTCATCGGTTTGGCTGTTCTGCCAATCGCGTTCCGGTTTTTTCGCAATTTGCCGGATCGTGGTTATGCGTTTATCAAACCGTTGGGTTTGCTTTTGATCGCATATCCGTTTTGGTTGTTGACCTCGTTTGGTTTTCTTACGAACACGCGTGGCGCGATTGCGATGGTCGCGTTGTTCGTCGCCGGCGCGAGTTGGTTCAGCATCTCGCGTGCTATGCCTCGTACCCCGCGTGACACGCAAGATATTTCTCTCGGCGATTGGCTTCGCGCCAACAAATCCACGATTCTTGCCACCGAATTGGTTTTCACGCTCGCGTTTTTCGCGTGGGCAATCGTGCGCGCGTACATGCCGGAAATCACGGCGACTGAAAAACCAATGGAGTTTGCGTTTCTCAACGGCGTGCTCAAGAGCGATACGTTCCCGCCGCGTGATCCCTGGCTCGCTGGGTACGCGATCAGTTATTATTATTTTGGTTACATCATCGTCGCCATCTTGACGATGTTGAGCGGCGTGCCATCGAGTGTGGCGTTCAACTTGGCGATTGCGTTGTGGTTTGGTCTTGCGGCGACCGGCGCGTTTGGTCTCGCGTACAACCTGATCCACGATGCAACCTCCATTGCGCGACATCCCAAGTCCAATCTGCAATCTCTTGGCTATTCAATTTTTGCGCCGATCTTTTTGGTGGTTATCGGCAACCTGCAAGGATTTTTTGAATCGCTCTATTCGCTCGGCGTCGGCTCGCGCGATTTCTGGACCTGGTTCGATGTAAAGGGATTGATGGATGCGCCGGTCACCGGTTCGTTTGCGCCGATGGACAATTGGTGGTGGTGGCGCTCCTCGCGCGTGATTCACGATGTCGCGCTTGGGCAGACGCAAGAAGTGATTGACGAATTTCCGCAATTCAGTTTTTTGCTCGGCGACGTGCACCCGCACGTGCTCGCATTGCCATTCGTTCTGCTCGCGCTCGCCGTTGCGCTGAACCTTACCAAGTCTCAAGTTCAAAGTCAAAAGTTCAAAGGGGTGATTGGTGCGGGTTTTGAATTCCCCCTTTCGCCTTTTCGCTTTTTACTTTTACCATTAATTTTGGGCGGTCTCTTTTTCCTCAACTCCTGGGACATTCTCCCGTACGGTTTTATTCTCGTCGTCGCGTTTGCGGTGGCGCGTTATCGCGCCGGGCGAACCTGGGATGCGCGCGCGACCCGCGACCTGATTGTGTTCATCGTCGCGTTGCTTGGCGCAAGCATCCTGATGTACTTGCCATTCTATCTTGGCTTTCAATCGCAAGCGGGTGGCATTTTGCCGGTGTTGTTTGTCAAAACTCGTTTGCATCAATACCTGCTCATGTTCGGCTTGTTCGTGTTTCTCATTGCATTCCTCGTTTATCAATTCCTGCGCGAGCATCGCGATATTCCGGCGCGCGTGTGGTTGAATATCGCATCGCCATTTTTGGCGATGCTTGCCGGTTTTCCGCTCGTGATTGCGGTGATTGCGACAGCCGTGTTTGCGCTCAGTCCTGCCGTGCGTGCGAGCGTGAGTGCGGCAGTGCCCGATATCGGCGGTTTGCTTGCCGGTTATTTCGGACCTCTGCGCGAACAACCTTGGTTGTTCATCGGATTGTTGATTTTGTTGCCGGCGATGCTGGCGTTACTGCGTGTGCGCGTGTTCAATGGTGATGCAGACGAGCAACCTGAATCGCTTGCGTTTGATGCGAGCGCGGCATTTGTCTTGTTGATTGCCTTTACCGGTTTCCTGCTCACGTTCGGCGTCGAGTTTGTGTACTTGCGCGACCAGTTCGGTTCGCGGATGAACACGGTATTCAAATTTTATTTTCAGGCGTGGACATTGTTTGCGATTGCGTCCGCGTACGCCGTGTTTTATCTCGCGCGCAAGCTCAACGGCATCGTGCGCGTGGTGTGTTTCATCGGCTTGGCGATGTTGTTGCTGATGAGCGTGGTGTATCCGACATTTGCCATTCCTGATCGCGCTGAAGGATTCAAAAAGGCGCCGACGCTCGATGGCATTGCCTGGATTCGCGCGACCAATCCCGGCGATTATGCCGCGATTGAATGGCTGAATCAAAATGCATCGCGCAACGCGATCATCGCCGAAGCGGTCGGCGGCGAGTACTCGTACGGCAATCGCATTTCGATGGCGACCGGTTTGGCGACGCCGATTGGTTGGATGGGGCACGAATCGCAGTGGCGTGGCAGTTCCCAGTTTTTCAAAGACGATGCCAACGGCATTGATCGTCCCGGTGATCTCGCACGTTTGTATCAGACGACGAGCGCAAGCGAAGCGTTGACGATTGTGGACAGGTATGCTATAAACTTTGTCGTCGTGGGTGGGCAAGAACGCACCCAGTACGGATTGACCAAGCCCCAGTTGGACAAATTCGCCAAAGCTCTTAGGTTGGTGTTTGAAGATGATGGTATCCGAATCTACGCGCGCTAACAAAATAACCTGGAACGTCGCAAGTGCGCTGTTTGTTGTTGCGTTTGCGTGCGGCTTGTTTGTGCGCGTGCTCGCGCTCGACGGTGTGCCGTTGTCGGGCGACGAAGCGGCGCAAGTCTTGTGGTCGTGGAATTGGTTGCACGGTTCTGCCAGCTCATTCGTCGGCAGTCCGTTGTTGTTTTCGCTGAACGTGGTTGTGTTTGCCTTGTTCGGCGCGAGCGACTTGACCGCGCGCATCGTTCCTGCGTTGATTGGCAGTGGTGTGATTCTACTGCCCGCATTGTTGCGCGAACAACTGGGTCGCGTCGGCGCGTTGGTTGCCGCGTTCGTCTTGGCATTTTCTCCTTCGCTCGTCTTCTTTTCGCGTCAAGCCGATGGCGCGATGCTCGCGTCCACGTTTGGATTAGCCGCGTTGACGTTTGCGTGGCGATACCTGAACTTGCGCGCGCAACGCGACGCCAACTTTGCCGCCGTGTTTGCCGCGCTCGCCCTGCTCTCATCGCCCGAAGTGTGGACGATTGCGCTCGCGTTGATCTTGTTTACGCTGATGATTCGCGCGGGCTGGGTCACCCACCTCGCGCCTAGAAATTCCGGTTTTGATTTCCAGGTCGCGCGCCAATCAGGAATTATTTTCGTTGCGACCTTTGTCGGGTTTGCCACATTTCTTTTGCTTCATCGTGCCGGCATTGGCGATGCGTTTAGCTTGCTCGGCACTTGGCTCGATGGCTGGATGCCGGGTGGCTCGTTGTTCGATCCCTTCCGCGCGCTCGTTGTCTACGAACCCATTGCGCTGTTCTTTGGCGTCGCGGCGATCATTGACCTCTCGTTCGCCTGGCGCACGCAATCGCAAGAACGCCCGTTGTTGTTTGCATTTGGCGTGTGGGCGCTCGTCGCATTTTTCCTGCTGGCGTTTTCCGGCGACAAGAATCCGGCGCGCGTCGTCG
>CAZPIR010000418.1:0-4050 GCA_964586085.1 uncultured Anaerolineaceae bacterium
TCATCGCGCAGACGACAGAGCACAATAAAGCGCGATGGTGAATACAATCCGCTCGGCGCAGAACCCACTTCGAGCCGATTGCCTTTGAACGCCGCGTAACTCGTCAAGTGCCAATCGAGCGTAGGATCGTTCACGAGCACGCCGTTCGGATTGTCATAGATTTTCGTTCCGCCATTGACAAACTCGACGACGATGTTTTTGCCGAGCGCATCGTGAATCGCAAGATGTTGCGGGGGAATCATTTTGATTTCGTTCGAGTACTCGCCCCAGACCATCACCGTCTTGAGCGCGGTTTTCACTTCATCCACCGTCGCAAAATTTCCCAGCACCCACGCGCCTGCATCTTGAATAGACAGCACGTTATCGGGCGAGGTCGGCTTGGGATAATCACTCGCTTCGAGCCACAGCGTGCCGATGGACAAACCTTTTTCATTCAGCCCGTCATTGTACTTGTCCAGGTCGAGCGCGTTCACACCGACGAAACCATACTGATTCGTCCAAGCCAGACCTGGTTTGCCTTCGGGCGCGCGGCTGGAGAATTTGACGCCGCGTGGCACAATTTTGAAATCGGATTTCAAATCAATGTCGAAATCCATCGTCCGCGCCGAAACAACAAAATCTTTACCATCCGTGATTTGAATGTCCGAGCACGCACTGGCAAGCGTTGCTGAAATCGTGTAGAGAAAAATCGCGGTGAACAAAACGAGAACCAGTTGCGAGATACGCTGAACGTTCAAGTTTTTCACTTGTCATCCTTTTTTGTGCGATTGATTTGGCGTCACCCACTCACAATGCCGTCACACTAAATTGTTTCGAGACCGGCAAAAAGGTTTGCCGATTCAAATCGGCGATCAAGATGGAAGGTTGCGCGGAATGGAATTGCAGAACACGTTGACCGTCGCGCGCGATCACACTGTCGGCTTGATTCAAACTCATCGTCGGCTCGTCGCCGGTGCGATTGCACACAACGAGCGTCAACCCGGTTTCGCGCGAACGATCTTCCCACACCCCTTCCGGTCCACATTCGCCCGGCGCCCACGCCACCGCCGATACGAGAATTTGCGCGCCGTGTTGTTTCAATTGCATTGCCACATCGGGCTTGTACGAATCCGCGCAAATCAGCACACCGACCTGGATTCCATCCACCATCATCGGCGCAATCGCCATACCGGCACTGGACCATGCTTCGGCATGAATCGGCACAATGCCCACTTTGCGATGCCGCCCCAGGAGAGTGCCATCATTCCCCAACACCAGCACGCTGTTGTAAAGCAGGTTGGTTGCCGCATCACGTTCGGGCGTGCCAAGAAAAATCGTGGCGTGCAAACGCTTGGCTTGGTTCATCATTTGCCGCGTCCACATATCCGGTTGATCGGTAATCCAATTCGTGCCGATGCGATCGGAAAATTCGTAACCCGACACAGCCAGTTCCGGCGTGATGATCCAGTCTGCGCCAAGTGCCGCCGCGCGTGCCACCGCGGTTTCGATTGTCTGCCGGTTATGCGCGAGGTCGCCGGGTTGCGGCGCTAAATGCAACAGCGCCACGCGCAGAACGTTGCTGGGTTTGGTAGGAATGAGGTCACAACCTAGGACATTGCTTGCCAGCGTGCCAAACGCGGTGAGAATGGCAAGCCGTAAAAATTCGCGGCGTGTGAGTTTGAATGATTTCATGTTGCCTCTTTTCATCCTGGGTTGTGATGGTCTTGCCAAATTGATGCAAACACTTGAAACGTAAACACAGCGACAACCCGAAGCATCTTACTAGACGCTTCGGGTATTTTTTAATTTGCGCGTATGTTTTACTTGACGTTCAGCGTCACGCTAAACGTTTCCGCTTTCGGGTCGCTTTGCACCCAAGGTTGCTTGTGAATGAATTTGAGCGTCGCCGTACCCGCGCCTACTGTGTTGAAGCGAAATTCGTACGCGCCGCCGGTGCCAACCATCCCCGGCGCGGCAGGCAGAGGATTGTATTTCGGGTCGCCTTGTGCTTTCAACACTTTGTCGTTGCCTGACTCGAGTGCCCACGCATAACCCGTCGTCGCATTGCCATCGAGCGTCACGACAACCATGCCGCCCGCCGCGACCTGGATCGTTTTGCCATTGTCGGCTTTAGTCACGTTCACGGGTTTCGCTCCTGGTTTACATTCGCCGCGCATAAACGCCCACTCTTCACATTCGCTCTTGTCCGCAAACACACAGTACCCAACCTCGCCGCCTTTGGCATCCTTGCGAATTTCCAACTTGCCGCCGTTCTGTACACAATTCGTCGAAGCGGGGTTCGCCATGCTCGCACTGGGATTCGATGCGGCACTCGGCGCAATCTCGTACCAGAAATCAGAAATGAATCCGCGCGCATCAGCTTTGAACAATTCCTTGCCAACCTGCGGCGCGCCGTTCACACATTTCCACTCGTACACCGTCGCGCGACCAGTGACCACCGCCGGCACCACATCGGCTTTCGGATTCGCTTTGCAAAAATCATTGATCGCCGCACTCGGCGTCTTGTTCGTGTCGGCTTTTTCCTGGCACGGCAGGTTCGCGCCGACCATACACGCGTACACCTTGTTGTTCATGCAACGCCAGAACGATTGTTGCGCCAACACATCCTTGGGCATGGTCGCGGAAACCTTAGCCGCCGTAATCAAACCGGTCAACACATTGTCCGGCATTTTCGGACCGGTGTAACGCGCATCCGGCACATCCACATTGCCAACCGATGAACAGTACGCAAACGCATCGTTCAAATTCGCCGCCGCGGCGACCGGCGTAGCGGCGGGCGCTTTGGTTGGTTCGGCAACTGGCGCCTTGGTCGGCGGCACAGCCGTCGGTTGCACGTTCGTCACGCTAACGGTTGCTGGCGCGGCCGGCGTCGGCGCAGAACAGCCAGCGATCAACAAGGCAAGTGCAAGCACACCAAGCAAAAACAAATTTCGGGTTTTCATTTTGAATCTCCTTTCGAGAGACCAGTTTTGCACTGGTTCGATTTTCTTGGCATTAGCGTAACACAATCACCCGCGCATTACATCTGCCGGATGATAGATTTTTATCTCAACGAAACGCGTACGCGCATCCTCACCGATTTGTTGAGAGGCTCAAGTTCTGTTATAACCAATGTCGGGGCATTTCTCGCTTTGCTCGGTCGAAATGACCCAAGCATCCACAAATCCTTCGACCCCGGGAAAATCATGTCATCCAAATTCTTCGGTTACATTGCCGTCATCCTCGCCGCCGCCGGGTGGGCAACGTCCGGCATTTTCGTCAAAGCGATTCAACTCGGCAGTGATATTTCGCCGCTCGCGCTCGCCTTTTGGCGCGACCTGGGAACCGCCATCGTGTTGTTCGTCGGGATGTTTTTTTTCCGGCGCGACAAATTGCAAATTCAAAAACGCGATTTGTGGGGACTCGCCGGGACGGGCGCGGGGCTGGGTGCGTTCCACACATTTTGGAACCTGGGAGTGTTTTTGAACGGCGCGGCAGTTGCGACGATTCAACAATCGGCAATGCCCGCAATTGTGGTGATCGCGGCGTGGTTTCTGTGGCACGAGCCGTTGACGTGGCGCAAAATCGTCGCGGTGATTTTGACCTTTGCCGGCACCGCGCTCGTCTCCGGCGTGGATGGTGTGGGGCAACTCAACTTGACCACGTCCGGATTGTTGGTTGGCATCGGCTTGCCGCTCGCGTACGCATCGTGGAACTTGTTTGGCAAAAGCGTGCGCGCCAAGTACGATGCGTTCACGGTCCTCACGTACGCGTTCGCGTTTGGCGCGCTCGCGTTGTTGCCGTTTCAATTTTTTGTGGCGTTTCCCCTGCCAGTGCCAACCATCTCGTACGTGTGGTACGCGGGGATGCTCGTGCAAACGATTTTTTCGTTTTCGATGTACACGTTCGGGCTGGGTCGTTTGCCAGCCAGCATCGCAAGCATTCTGGCGATGACCGAGATTGTGTTCGTCACGATTTACGCGTACACCTTGCTCGGCGAACGCCTGGTGATGATGCAAATTATTGGCGCGGCGCTCGTCATCGGCGGCGTGTTGTTGCTGGTCGAGCGAC
>CAZPIR010000419.1:0-4050 GCA_964586085.1 uncultured Anaerolineaceae bacterium
TTATTGCACGGTGACGGTGCCGGTCATTTGCGCGCCTTGAATTTCGCAAAAATAGGGGAACGTGCCCGGCGTGCTAAATGTGTACGTGAACACTTGACCGGGGGTCAGGTTCGAGCGGAAAAAGCCGGTGAGATTGCCAGGTGTGCCGCTCGTCACCGTGTGCGCGACCGAGTCGCGGTTTTCCCAGCGCACAGTTGCGCCGCGTTGTACGGTGACCTGGTTTGGCAGGAACGCAATGTTCTGCATGATCACGACGGCGGGCGCGGAAGCGGTCTGGGTTGGTGTCGGCGTGTTCGTCGGCTGACCTGGGATAGTTGTCGCGGCGGGTGTGGTCGGCGTGCCAACGACGGTTGGCGTGACGGTTGGGATCACGGGCCAAGTCACGGTGCCGCTGTACGGAATCGTCAAGTTTTGTCCGACGTAAATAAAGTGCGGGTTGTGAATGCCGTTGACGAGCGCGATCGCATAAATCGAAGTGTTGTACTTGACTGCGATGCGGAACAAGTTGTCACCCTGCGCGACCGTGTACACCGGGAATTTCTCCGGTTCGGGTGTGCGGCAGGGCACATTCAAAACTTGATTGACAAAGATAAGCGGGCTGTACAAATAATTCGCCTGCATCAATTGATACCACTTGACCTGATAGCGGTACGCAATCGAAAAGACCGTATCGCGCGAAGCGACCGTGTACTTGCATGCGAAATCCGGCGGCGGCGCGGGCGGCGTTACCGGCATCGTCGGAATGATCAAACGTTGACCGACGTAAACGTACTCGGTGGTGAGATTGTTGGCGGCGACGAGCGCAGGAACGGTCGTGCCGAATCGGCGCGAGATCGAAAAGAGTGTGTCAAAGGGCTGAACGACGTAAACGGTTTGACCCGTTTGCTGTTCCGCCGGCGCCGCGCTGAGCATTGCCGGAACCAAAGCGAGCGCGAGCAAAACGATCACAAGCATAAAGAGCATACGATTGACTTGGGTTGATGTGAACCTCACCAGATCCTCCTTGGTGCCGATGGATGATTTCGGCGCATTGCAACGTGGTTGAGCAAACTACGGTTACACAAGGATTATACCACAACTCGCCGCAATGTAAAGATGCGAATCATAAAAAATCAGGAGCAAGGTTCACTTGCTCCCGATTTGGTTAGCGTTTGATGGTTGGTGAGGGCGTCGCCGCCGCCGGTTTCGTCGGTGCGGCGGGTGCGAGTGTGTTGGTCGGCGTGATGGGTGGTCTCACCGTGAGCGTTGGCGTGATGGTTGTGGCGGGTGCGATGGTTGGTGTTGCCGTGATAATGGGAATCGCGGTGGGCTGTGGTGTGGGTGTCGTCATCACGTTGCCTTCCACGCGCCCTTCAAAGCGATAGTCGCGCCCGTTGCGAAACATTGTGTTGCCGTCGAGTCGGTTGTTGATCGAATCTTGCAAACGAATGCCGGCAACGGCATTGTCGTGAATCAAGTTGCTCGAAATAATGTTATCGCGCGAGGCATAGCGGTCGGGTGAAGGTGTCAGGAAAAAGAATTGTTTCGGATCCCAGGTGTCCCAGTAAAAGTAAATGCCCTCGCGGCTGTTGACGATGGTGTTGTTGGCGACGGTCGTGTTGCGGCTGTTGTACGAGATGATGCCGTGATTGGTCATGTTCGTGATGACATTGTTGCGAATTTCCGTGCCATCCGAAAAACCAAACCACACGGCATCGTACGCGCCGGAGATTTCGTTGCCAATGACCCTGTTGCCTTTGCAGAACGAAAACTCGATGGCGTTCCATTTGTTGTTGATGAGCCGATTGCCTTCGATCAAGTTATTATCCCCGCAGGGGACGGCGTGCGCTTTGATGAAAATGCCGTTGCCGTTTTCGCCTTCGACGAGATTGCCGCGAATGACATTGTTGGACGATCCGGTTTGCAGGATGATGCCGCCGGCGTCGCACCCGGCGTCCACCGCGCCCGCGCCCCAGGTGCACCAGCGAATGTTGTTGCGGAGTGTGTTGCCGGAAATTTCGCTGGCTTGCACGTTGATAAAGTTAATGCCCCACGCCGAGTTGTTCGAGGCGGTGTTGTTGCGGACGATGACGTTCTGGCTGTTGCGCACGTCAATGCCGACGGCTTGTCCGTTCGCCGTGTTCTTTTCGACGATGCCGCCGTTCACCGTGTCGAGCCGCAATCCACCCGCGTCGGCTTGACCGAGGAACACACCATAGCGACGCTCGTCCGTGTCATCGCGGTTGAACGAGAAATCATTGTCGTGAATCGAAAGATTGTTGGTGCTCCCGACAAAAATGGCGGTGCGGAAATGTTTCAGTTTGCAATTTTTGATTTCGACGTTCGTCGGAGTTTCCAGGAATGGGAAATTGAATTTGCGGACAAAGAATCCATAGAACTCGTACTTTTTATCTTTGCGCTCTGCGCCGCCATCAATTGTGTGATTTTGACAATCGAACACGACATTGTGACTTTGGATAAAAAAGCAATCGCGATTGCCGGGTCCCTTGAGGTCGGTGACGAGTTTGTAATAACCCGGTTGCCAAATTTCGCCGCACTGGGAAACTTCGCGCACAGGCAAGGGCGTTGGTGTCAACGTCGCGGTTGGCAGCGGCGTGAACGTTGCCGTCGCGGTCGGTTCGAGCGTGGGCGTGTTGGTTGGTGCGGATGTTAAAGTGGCGGGCGCGTTCGTTGCGCTCGCCGAAGTTGTTGCGACCTGGGTCGGTGCGACAGTTGGCGCAACCGCTATGCGGGTTGGCTCGATGGTTGGTTGCGGTGCACTACATGCGCTTGCCAGCACAGTCAACGTGCCGAGTATCGCAAGCAAAACAAATTTTTTCAAAGCAGTTACCTCTCGTTCAAAAAATTTACGCTGGGCGAGTATAGCATAGGAAAGAATGGTGTCAAAATTGCGAGGGCGGGAAAATAAAATTCACAGGGGCACAGCGCCCTGTGCCCCTATTTGAATCCGCTGGCGTTGAACACGAGCCGGAAAATTTCCGCGCGCTCGGCGGGGGTTGCCCAACGCGGTTGCACATAATTTTCCAACATCGTCGGCAGTAATTCCGTTTGAATCAACTTGTGTCGGTAAATCGTGTGCCGCACAACCAGACCTTGTCGCACATTGTCGGCATACATTTGATCGAAAAATAAATTGCCCAAGCCGTACAAAATAATGCGCGAGCCATCATTGTTCAACTCGACCGCTTGCGGTTGATGTGCTTGCATCCCGGTCACGACATCCGCGCCCGCATCGAGTGCGGCGCGAAACAAAACGCGATTGCCGTTGTAGGGTATGTACGAATACGTCTCTTCGGCTTGAAAATCCATCAGCACGACATCCGCGCGCTGTCGCGCCTCGGCAAGATCCCGTTTGATTTCGTCGGCGTTGTAACGGCGCGCGCCGGGTTTTGAATCGGTTGCCCACACGGTTTGCGGACCAAAACTATTTGCGCCGATAAAGGCGATCCGATTGCCGTGGTCTTCGACGTACAAAATTTTGCGCGCCTCGCTGGCGTTACGTCCGCCGCCATAGTATTTCATTTTATTGCTGTCGTACAGATCGAGCGTTTTGATGAATGCGCTCGTGCCATAATCGAGCACGTGATTGCCGGTCAAGTTCACCAAATCCACACCGGCAAGTTGATACGCGCCGAGATATTCCGGTTTACTGCACAAGGTCACGACGCGTAGAATCGGTTTGCACTCTGCCGTGAACGGCACTTCGTTGCTGACCTGGGTTAGGTCGGCGGCGGCGAGGACTGGCGCGACGAGACGCGCGGCGAGCGCGGGGTCGCCGCTCTCGTCTGTTTTTTGCGCGCTCGTGCGTGAGATGGCTGACGAGCCGGTCATGATGAGCGAGGTGATTTGCGCTACGTCGCGATTTGTCGCGACGACACGTTGACGCAAAGTGTTGACGGAACCCAGGTCGCCGTTCACGTACGCGCGCCACACGAGCGGATACAAATCAAGTGGCGCGTCGCGGCGTAAAATGCTGTACTCGTCCAGGTTGAGCGCGTGCAATTTCGGCGTAAGCGGATCGAATGGCACAATCGCGAGCGCGTTGTGATT
>CAZPIR010000420.1:0-4012 GCA_964586085.1 uncultured Anaerolineaceae bacterium
CATCAATCGCAACAATCGTTTGAAACGCCTGCTCGAACTCGGCGCGCCCGAGGTCATCGTCAACAACGAGAAACGCATGTTGCAAGAAGCAGTAGACTCGCTGATTGACAACGCGCAAAAAGGCAAAGCCGTTTCCGCGCGCGGACAACGCAAACTCAAATCACTGTCCGATTTGCTCAAAGGCAAACAAGGTCGCTTTCGCAAAAACCTGCTCGGCAAACGCGTGGATTATTCCGGACGTTCCGTGATTGTGGTCGGTCCGCATTTGAAATTGAACCAGTGCGGTTTGCCCAAAAGCATGGCACTCGAATTGTTCAAACCGTTCGTGATGCACCAGCTCGTCGAGAGCAAGTACGCGCACAACATCAAATCAGCCAAGCGACTCGTGGATCGCCAGTCGTCCGAAGTCTGGGATGTGCTCGAAGAAATTATCAAAGACCACCCGGTCTTGTTGAATCGCGCGCCGACGTTGCACCGCTTGGGCATCCAAGCGTTTGAAGTGCTTCTCGTCGAAGGCAGTGCGATTCACATTCATCCGCTTGTGTGCGCGGCGTTCAACGCCGATTTTGACGGCGACCAAATGGCGGTGCATGTGCCACTTTCGGATGGCGCAATCAAAGAAGCGCGCGAGTTGATGCTCTCATCGTCGAACTTGCTCAAGCCCGCCTCCGGCGAGCCGATTGTCGAACCAACCAAAGACATGGTGCTCGGCGTGTACTATCTCACAATGCAAGAGGATGCCGCGAAAGGCGAAGGCAAAATTTTTGCGTCCACCGACGAAGTGATTTTTGCATACGACCTGGGTTACGTCGAACTGCACGCGAAAATCAAATTGCCGCGCGTCGTCAAAAAGAAAACCGAACTGTTCGAGACCACGGTTGGGCGCGTGATCTTTAATCAAATCGTGCCACCCGGTGTGCCATTCGTCAACGAAACGCTCGACAAGAAAAAGTTAAAAGAGTTTATCGCGGACGTGCATCAACGACTTGGCTCGCACCAAACCGCCGAGGTCGCCGACCGCATCAAAGAAGTGGGCTTTCGCTTTGCAACGCGCAGTGGCTTGACCATCGCGATTGACGACATTAACGTGCCCGACGAAAAACACACCATCATTGAGCGCATCAGCACACGCGTCGCCGAAGTCGAGCAACAATATCGGCGCGGTCTCATCACCGAGGACGAGCAGTACGTCAAGACGGTTGAGTTGTGGACGGAAGCGACGGAAAAAGTGACGGAAGCCGTCGCAAAAGGAATGGACCCGCACTCGCCGATTCGCGTGATGGCAAACAGCGGCGCGACCAAAGGCGGTTTCCAACCGATTCGTCAACTCGCCGGTATGCGCGGCTTGATGGCAGACCCATCGGGTCGCATCATCGCTCTGCCCATCAAATCGAATTTCCGCGAAGGGCTGACCGCACTCGAATATTTTATTTCGACGCACGGCGCGCGCAAAGGTCTCGCGGATACGGCGTTGCGGACCGCCGATGCCGGGTATCTCACGCGGCGTCTCGTGGATGTCGCGCAAGAAGTGATCATCACCCAGGACGATTGCGGCACGCCAAACGGCATCTGGCTCGATTCATCGGCAAAAGAAAAAACCGGCGAAACGCTTGCCGAGCGCGTGCTAGGTCGGGTGACCGCTGAGGCAATCAAACATCCGCGCACCGGCGAAACGATTGTGCCGCGCGGCGAAATGATCACCGAAGAATTGTGGGAGCAAGCCCAAGCCGCCAAAGTGGACAAGGCGTTTGTGCGTTCGCCGCTCACCTGCGATGCGCGACACGGTCTGTGTTCGAAATGTTACGGGCGCGACCTCGCACGCGGAACCTTGATTCAACAGGGCGAAGCGGTCGGCATCATCGCCGCGCAATCCATTGGCGAACCAGGGACGCAGTTGACGCTCCGCACCTTCCACACCGGCGGCGTCGCCGGCGTCGAAGACATTACGCACGGCTTGCCGCGCGTCGAAGAGTTGTTCGAGGCGCGCGATCCCAAAGGCGAAGCAGTACTCGCCGAAATTGATGGCACGGCGCGCATTGTAGACGATGAAGGACAACGCAAGATTCGGGTCACCTCGTCGCACATGCAACGCGACGAGTACGTGGTGCCGGCCAAAGCGCGCGCGGCGGTGCGCGATGGCGACAAGATCGCAGATGGCACGGTGATTATCAAAACAGCGGATGGCGATGAGATCATCGCGCAAAAAGGCGGCGAGGTCATTCGCGAAAACCACACGCTGATCGTGCGTTATCAACAAAAAGACGAGCGCGAGTATGAAATTTTGGCGAATGCGCGTTTGCGCGTGGAGAATGGACAAAAGGTTCGCGCGGGCGATCAACTGACCGAAGGTTCGTGCAACCCGCATCGCATTTTACAAATCCTGGGTCGCGAAGCCGCGCAGTTATATCTCGTCGAGCAAGTGCAAACCGTGTACCGTTCCCAGGGTGTCAACATTCACGACAAGCACATCGAAATGATCTTGCGGCAAATGTTCCGGCTCGTGCGCGTCAAAGCGACCGGCGACACGTCGCTCATGCCGGGACAAATGGTTGATCGGCTCACCTTCGAAGACACGAACGTTCAGGTGCTCGTGCGCGGCGGTGTGCCGGCGGCGGCGCAACCAATTTTGCTTGGCGTGACCAAGGCATCGTTGAACACCGAATCATTCCTTAGCGCGTCGAGTTTTCAACACACCGTCACGGTCTTGTCCGAAGCCGCGATTGGTGGACGACGTGATGACTTGTACGGTTTGAAGGAAAACGTCATCATCGGCAAACTGATTCCAGCCGGCACCGGCTTTCGCCAACGCCAGCCAGTTTCGGCGCACGCGCTCGCAACGATTGCCAAGCGTGGTCATCGTTTGAGCGAAGACATTCGACTCGAAGATGAAGAACTCGCCGAAGCTGAAGAGTTCGAGGAATTGTTTGCGACTCACCAGGTCGAGGATGCGGATACCGATTTGGACGAAACGGCGGATACCGCCGAAGACACCGCGACCGAAGAACCCGCCGACGATGCAGACGACGCGATTGACGATGATCCCCCCGAATCGGACGACGAGCCCATCGAATTGGACGACGACGAACTTGATGCGGATGAGGACGACGACGAGGATGATGAAGACGAGGACGAAAAAGAATGAAACTGAAACTTGCGCGGACAGCTATCCGCGCAAGTTTTTTATAGGCGCATGAATCCAAACCAAATAGACAAACGTATCATTGTCTGGACGTTCCTGGAATGATCCCGGCAACCAGGCAAAAAAGCGACTTGGCTTTTTGACGATTTGGTTGTGCCAATGTATAATTAGAATATCGTTTGATGAGTCGGCTCACGCTAGGGCTTGTACGCTAGAATCTCACATATTCACCCGTCCAATCCAATGTGAGCCATTTTTTTACTCCCAAGGAGGAGAAATGAAAAAAGCACTGTTCGTGGTAGGTGTGCTGGTGCTGATGCTGTTCGTGTTTGCGAATGGCGCCAGCGCACAAGCCCCCGGGGACCCGGTCAAGGGTAAAACCCTGTGGGATCAAGGCACGTGCAAGAACTGTCACGGCGCAAACGGCGAAGGCAAGTATGCCGGTGTGCGTGCCGGCGACACCCGCGTGGCGGCGGATTGGATCAAACAAGTCCGCACTCCCCGCGCCAACATGCCCGCCTACGCCGCCGCCCAGGTGAGTGACCAAGACCTCACCGACATGCTGGCATACATGAAAACGTTGACCGCCCCAACCGGCACATTCACCGCGGTCACGTACACCGCACAACCAAACGATCCGCCCGGCAAAGTGTTGATGACCCAGAAACGTTGCTGGGGTTGCCACGGCGACAATCCGATTGGCGGCGTACTTGCCCAAGGTCGCTTTGTCAATCAAGGTCGCGCTCCATCCGCTGAAATCGTTATCAAACAATTGCGTACGCCAGCCCAGCGTATGCCCAGCTTTAGCGCGACCCAAGTAACTGATGCCGAAGCCGCCGCTGAATGGGGATTTGGTTCACCTATGGGTGCCCG
>CAZPIR010000421.1:0-2420 GCA_964586085.1 uncultured Anaerolineaceae bacterium
CGATTGAGTATCTTGAAATTATCGCGTCCGAGTGCCTGACACGCGAGCCGGATATTTTCGAATGCGGTGAGGTTGGGAAAAATGTTCGTGATTTGAAACGAACGTCCCATCCCCAAGTGCGCGATGCGTTGCACCGGCGTGTGCGTAATATCGTTTCCCTTGAACAAGACGTGTCCGCTCGTCGGGTCGAGTGTGCGGGAGAGCAAGTTGAACAAGGTCGTCTTGCCCGCGCCGTTTGGTCCGATGATGGAATGAAACGTGCCGGCGTGAATCTGAATATCCACGTCGCTCACGGCGACAAGACCACCAAACGCTTTGCGTAATTTGCGTGCTTCTAAAATAACCGTGTCTGCCATAATGCTCTATCTCCTATCTCACGCGGCGCTCACGATGACGCGCGTGCCCACTGCGCTGACGACGAACGCTTCCGGCATTCGTCGCGCAAATTCGGTTTGCGCCACAAAACCGGTACAGTGCATCGGCATCAACAACGCCGGATGGAGTGATTCGATTTCCTGCGCGGTTGCGCCGATTTTTTCCGGGCTTGCATTCGTCAGATGAAACCCACCGACAATCGTGTGCACGCGCGTTTCGCCGGTGATGGTTTGCGCGTGCTTGAGCGTGTTGACGATGCCGGCGTGTCCACAACCGGTCAGCACAACCAAACCTTTCCCGCGCACCTTGGCGATGATGGCTTGGTCATCCGGCAAATTATCCGGCTCCCAGTTGCCGGCGCGTTCGGCAAAAATCGGCGCGGTGTGTTGCTCGAACGAGGTCACGCGCGGAATTTGCCCGGTGCTCATCACGCCCGGCACAAGCTCGTACGGTTGATCGCACAGTACCACATCCGCGCCCCAACGTTCCAACATCGCGCGCGTGTACATCGGCGGCATCTCACGCTGGCGTCCATCTTGTTCGCGCACGACGCGTTTGAGAAACACATCGGGATGCATCACGAGCGGGACACGCGCGCGCCGCGCTTGCAAAAATTCTTGGAGCGCGGCAAAGTGATCGAAATGTCCGTGCGTGAGGAAAACGGCATCCACCCGATTCGGGTCGAACGCGAGCGAACGCCAATTGTGCAAAACACCGGCTTTGGGATAACCGGCATCAATCAACACGGTGCGATGCGTGTCGCCCAACCAAGTTTCGACGAGCGCAGAGAAACCGTGTCCTGCCACCGGCGGCTCGATGCTGAGGTCGTGTGAACTGACGCGCTGAATATTCGACGACGCGGGCAACAATAAATTTGCGTACGCGTCCATCAGAATCGTAATTTCAATGCGGTCAAGCGATTGCAAACTCGGCGTGGTTTCGTTCATTCGTCTCTGTCGAGTAGGTGGTGGATGGCGAGAAACCATCCACCACCCTAGTCACTAACTATTTCGTCAACGTACCGTACGGCAAATTGCCACAACGCGCTTTTTGCGCTTCGGGCAGTAAGCACGGCGGTTCGGGACGTGTCGTGGAGGTCAATTCAAAGAACTTGAAATCCTTGTCCGTCACGTTGATGATCTTGACGATGTACATATCTTGAATCGCCACGTGATCTTCGGGACGGATTTGAATCTTGCCTTTGGGTCCGTCGAACGACAATCCTTCAAACGCCTTGATGAGATCAGCGGATTCGACTTTGCCGGCGGTCTTTTTCAAACCTTCGACAATCATCAAGGCCGCGTTCATTCCATCCGCGTCGAACAGATCGGGCGGCGTCTTGTGGCGCGCAATTGTCTCTTTCACGAGCCAGTCGTTGATCGGATTCTTGGGCAGAGTGTAGTGGTACAGAATGCCGCTGTTCGTGCCGAGCGCATCCACGTAGAGCGGAACCGTCGCATTGTCCGCGACCGAGGCGGCGAGCGCGACTTTATCGAACACGCCCATTTCGCGCGCGGTCTTGAACATTGGGACGAACCCCGTGCCAGCCCAGGTTACGATAAAGGCTTCTGCGCCGGACTTGGCAACTTGATCGAGGTACGGCGTAAATTCTTTCGTATCGAGCGGCGCAAAGATGTCGTCCTTGGTAAAGGCGCCGCCGAACTTGATACAAGCATCGCGTGCCGATGCCGCACCACCACGACCGAACGCGTAATCAGGCGCGATCTGGACGAATTTCTTGTACTTGGTCGTCAAGTACTGGCATAGGTTGATCATATCCTGATAGTTGTTGCGGCTGGTGCGGAAGGTGTATTCGTTGAAATCCTTGCCGGTAATGTCGTTCGCGGCGGCGGGCGCAACGATGAGCACTTTTTTGTTATCGCGCGCGAGACCTTGCAACGTCGCCGTGCCACCGGACGAAACGGTGCCGACGAGCACATCCACCTTCTCCACTTCGATCAATTGGCGCGCGACAGTGCCGGTCGTGTTGACATCGCCCTTGTCGTCTTTTTTATCGACGAGGTATTTCGCAATGTCTTGTTTTA
>CAZPIR010000421.1:2430-4008 GCA_964586085.1 uncultured Anaerolineaceae bacterium
GGGAGCATGGTCTTATGGGAAAAGCCGGTACGGTGAACACGCCATCTTTCGCCGCGGCGCCAGCGGCGTATTCCAAGCCCAGCAAGAACGAGCGTTTTTGCATCGTGCCGTACGAGGCGAGCGGTCCCGAGTAATCGCCGATGAGACCGACCTTGATCGTCTTGTCGCATTTCAATGCGGCGGGTGCGGCGGGTTTGGTCGGTTCAGCCGCTTTGGTCGGCGCGACGGTTGCCGCGGGGGCTTTGGTCGGTTCGGCTTTCGGTGCCTCAGTCGGTTTTGGTGCGGCTGTGGGCGCGACGGTCGGTGCGGGCGCTTTGGTCGGCGCCGCCGGAACTGCGGTGGGCGGAACCGGCGTCGCGGTCGGCGTGGACGCGCACGAAACAACCAAGACAGCTAACACGACGAGCGCGAGCAATGCTAACTTTTTCATTTCTTCTCCTCCGAATCAATTTTGGATTTTCGATTTTGGATTTTCGATTTAGCTGTTTACTTTTCGACCACCTCCTTTTATTTCGATGCGTGCTTGGATAAAAATCCCAGGACGAGACTATTGAACGTTTGCGCCTGTTCCCACATCACCGAATGCCCCGCGCGCGGAATGATCGCGCACTCGGCTTGCGGAATTTGCCCGGCGATGAGGTCGGCATAGCGACGCGGCTTGAGCGCATCTTCTTCGCCGACGATGATCAAGGTCGGTGCGGCGATGCGATGCAATTCCGCTGTGATGTTCAAATTCAAAAACGCTTGCGTAAGATTGGCAACCGCTTCGAAATCGAGTTTGGTGTAACGTCCGCGCGCTTGGTCGAGTAGCGGCGCATTGTTTGCGATCCATTTCGCGCTAAAGTTGAATGGATACGTCACGCGGAAAAATAATTCTGGGTCGGCGCGTTTCGCCGCATCGAGCCACATCTCACCGATACCGCGCAAGACTGCATCCATTTCGCTCACTGCCGCGCCCGCGATGACGCTTTTCGTTTTCGCCGGATATTTGTATCCGAAAATCAAACTGATCTCTGCGCCGTACGAAACGCCCGCAATGTGCGCGCGTTCGACGCCCAGCGCATCGAGCAGGGCGGCGAGGTCGTCCGCGTGTTGTTCCATCGAGTACGGTTCGCGCGGATGATCCGATTGCCATTGCCCGCGACAATCGTACAGCAGAACGCGGTAATTTTTCGAGAGCGCGGGCGTTTGAAAAGCCCAGCTCGCTGTGCTCATCAAAATGCCGTTCGACAAGACGAGCACATCCGCATTCTCGGGGCCGTGCCACTCGTAATAAAATTCAATTCCGTTCGCTTGAATCTTGGGCATCAGGCAACATCCTTGACCAACACGAGCGCTTCGCCTTCGCACACTACCACACCCGCGCGGTTCACACAAGTTGTTCTTAGGTTCACCAAATCCTTGTCAGGACGCAAACGCACGATCTCGACGGTCGCCGTGATTTCTTCGCCGATGCGCGCAGGGGCGGGGAACGCGAGTTTTTGTTTCAACCAATTCGTGCCGCGCCCCGGCAACTCGGTACCCATTAAACACGAAAACATGCCGCTGAGCAAGGGACCAGGGACGCTCATCAACTCG
>CAZPIR010000422.1:0-1746 GCA_964586085.1 uncultured Anaerolineaceae bacterium
GCCGGCGAAATTTTTCGCAACCCAGGTTTGGCGCGCACGATGCGGACAATTGCCGAAGGTGGCAAGGACGCGTACTACAACGGCGACATTGCACACGCGATTGCGGACGCGGTGCAAAAATCCGGCGGCGTGATGACGACGGACGACCTCGCCGCGCACACCTCGACCTGGGACGAGCCAATCAGCACAACGTATCACGGCGTGCGCGTGTGGGAATGTCCGCCGAACGGGCAAGGTCTCGCGGCATTGCTCGCGCTCAACGTACTCGAAGGATTTGATATTGCGCGCACCGCACCGATGAGTGCAGAACGTTGGCATTTGCTAATCGAAGCAATGCGCGTCGCGTTTGCGGACACGCGTTGGTACGTTGCCGATCCGAAATTTTCGCCCATGCCGCTCGACGCCTTGCTCTCCAAAAAGTATGCGACCGAGCGCCGTGCACTCATCAACGCGCAACGCGCCACACTCGACACGCAACGAGGTTCACCAGTTGCTTCATCGGACACGGTATACTTTTGCGTCGTGGATGGCGCCGGCAATGCGTGCTCACTTATAAATTCCAACTACATGGGATTCGGTACCGGCATCGTGCCCGAAGGATGGGGATTCACGCTTCAAAATCGCGGCAACAATTTTTCACTCGACCCGAATCATCCGAACGCGCTCGCGCCGGGCAAACGTCCGTATCACACAATCATCCCAGGAATGATTACGCGCGAACCGGATGGATCGTTGTATGCGCCGTTCGGCGTGATGGGCGGGTTCATGCAACCGCAAGGTCACATGCAAGTTGTTATGGGTTTGATTGACGATGCGCTCGACCCACAAGCCGCACTCGACCGACCCAGGTTTTGTTTGAGTGAAGCGCAACCGGATAGCCGTGTTGAAATCGAAGAGGGTGTGCCATTTGAAACGCTCGCGCAACTTGCGGCGATGGGGCACACGATTGCGCCGATTGCCGGTTATGCACGTTCCACGTTTGGACGTGGACAAATCATTCGCCGCGACCCAGAGACCGGTGTGCTGTGCGGCGGAAGTGATCCCAGGGCAGATGGATGCGCGGTGGGATTTTGACGGATGACCGACGACCGGGGACGGACGCCAACAACTTTCGTCTTCCGTCCTCCGTCCTTTGTCTTGAACTGCAAGCAAAATTTAAGGAGTGATACCATGCCTGAAACCAACCAACTCAACGACCAAGCGATTCCCGAACGCGGCGTCGTCAAACCCGAAGCGTTCGTCGAACCGCCCGCGCCGAAACGCGCGATGGCAATTCAAGCGCATCCCGACGACCAGGAATTTACCGTCGCGGGCACGCTCGCCAAATGGGCGCGCGCGGGATGCGAACTTGTGACTGTGTGCATCACCAGCGGCGATGCCGGGTCGAACGACAAGACCGAAGCGCAAATGACCAAGCCGCAACTCGCGCAGATTCGCGAACAGGAACAGCGCGATGCGTGCCGCGTGCTCGGCGTTCAGCACGTCGAATTTTTGCATTACGCCGACGGCACTCTGCAACCGACGCTCGAATTGCGTCGCGACCTCACTCGGCTCATCCGCAAGTACAAACCCGATGTCGTCATCTGTGGCGACCCAACCGTGCGCTTTTACGGCAACAGCTACACCAAAAGTAGTAAATGATATTAAATCTCATTTGGTTCTCAAAGAGCCAAAAACTTATATTACTGGTTTTTTTATATATAATTTAATAATTGATGCTTATAAAAACATCGAGAAGAAAAGTAA
>CAZPIR010000422.1:1756-3995 GCA_964586085.1 uncultured Anaerolineaceae bacterium
GTGCGCTTTTACGGCAACAGTTATATGAATCATCCCGACCATCGCGCCGCCGCTGACGCCACACTCGACGCCGTGTTTCCCTCGGCGGGCACAAAATTTATTTTTCCCGAATTACTGATGGAAGGACTAGAGCCGCACGAGGTTCATAAAGTTTTCATTCACGGCTCGGAGAAACCCGAAACGTACGTGGACATTGCCAGCGTGCTCAACGTGAAAATCGCCGCGCTCAAGGAACATCGCAGTCAACTGCACGACTGGGATCCCAGCCAAATGATTCGTGATTGGGCAAAGGATGAAGGCAAGGAACGCGGGATGGACGCGGTCGAGTCGTATCGAGTGATGATTCTCAAAGAAGAGAAGGCAGAAGGCAGTAGTCAGTAGTCAGAATTTTTCCCGCGAAGGGCACGAAGGTCACAAAGAAAAAGTTTTGGTGAAAATCAAATAGTATTTGTCATTTCGAGGCACGCTTTTTGTACCGAGAAATCTCTCGCGTATTCAAGCACGGAGATTTCTCGCTCTGCTCGAAATGACATTTAACTACTTTGTGTCCTTCGTGGACAAACAAGGCAATAATGATGAACGAAGCCAAACAAGCATTTCTGAAAACGTATCCCAGGTTTGCAACGACGCACGCGCTCGACGAGTTGCGCGCGACCGAGTATGCGCGGCTCGCCGATGCCGGACATGTCTATCTCGATTACACCGGCGGCGGACTGTACGCCGATTCGCAAATTCGCGCGCACGCCGAGTTACTGCGCGCGAACGTGTTCGGCAATCCGCACTCGTCCAACCCGACCTCGCTCGCGATGACGCATCGCGTTGAAGCCGCGCGCGCGTACGTGCTCGAATTTTTCAACGCGTCGCCCGACGAGTACGTGTGCATCTTTACGCAAAACGCGAGCGGCGCGCTCAAACTCGTCGGCGAGTCGTACCCGTTTTGCGACGGCGGCAATTATCTGCTCACGTTCGACAATCACAACTCGGTCAACGGCATCCGCGAATTTGCGCGGAATAAGGGCGCGCATTTCACGTACGCGCCGGTCAATCCACCAGATTTGCGGATGGATGCCGACAAGCTCGAAACGTATCTGCGTCGCGCCGATCCAGGAAGCGGATGCAATTTGTTTGCATATCCGGCGCAATCGAATTTTTCCGGCGCGCAACACTCGCTCGATTGGATCGCGCGCGCGCACGACCTGGGCTGGGATGTTCTGCTCGATGCCGCCACATTCGTGCCGACGAATCGGCTCGACCTGAGCGCGGTGCATCCCGATTTTGTGTCGCTGTCGTTCTATAAAATTTTCGGCTATCCGACCGGCGTCGGCGCACTCATCGCGCGCAAATCGGCTCTGCAAAAATTACATCGTCCCTGGTTCGCGGGCGGCACGATCACCGTCGCCTCGGTGCAGGGCGACCGCTATTATTTGCACGAGGGTGCAGAAGCGTTCGAGGATGGCACGTTGAATTATCTCACGCTCCCCGCGATTGAAATCGGTTTGCGTCACATCGCCAACATCGGTTATGATGCAATCCACACGCGCGTCGAGTGTTTGACCGGCTGGCTCTTGCGCGAACTCACCGCGCTCACGCACACGAACGGCGCGCCACTCGTGCGCGTGTATGGTCCGGTCACGACGGAGAAACGCGGCGGCACGATCACGCTCAACTTTTTCGATCCGCGCGGACATTTTGTTGACCATCGTCGTGTCGAGGCGCGCGCGAACGAAAAAAATATTTCGCTTCGCACCGGTTGCTTTTGCAATCCGGGCGGCGGCGAACTCGCGCTCGGATTGTCGGCGGAGCAGTTGGACGTGTGCTTGACCCGGCACGCACGCATGACGATTGACGAATTTCGCCGATGCATTGACGACCAGAGCACGGGCGCGGTGCGCGTGTCGCTCGGTCTCGTCTCGACGTTCGAAGATGTGCAAGCGTTCGTCGCGTTTGCGCACGGACTCGTAGACCAATTCGCTGACCAAATCTAATTTTGTTTTCCCACGAAGGACACGAAGATTTTGTTTTTTCTTCGTGCCCTTCGTGGGCGAAAAAACAAAGGAGTTATCACCAATGAGTTTCTTTGCCAACAAACAAAACGCGCAGTCAATTGAACGCCCCGGCACAACCAGTTACCCGATGTTGAACGAACAACACGGTTGCGTCAACGGATTTAGCGCGGGCATCACACTCTACACCGAGCCAAACTATCTCGCGCCCGGCGTGCACGAAGACCAGGAAGGAT
>CAZPIR010000423.1:0-818 GCA_964586085.1 uncultured Anaerolineaceae bacterium
TGGACGATGGATCGCCGCCGTGTTCGCCGCAGATGCCGAACTTGAGACCGGGTTTCGTGGTGCGACCCTGCTCGACCGCCCAGCGCATCAACTTGCCGACACCATCGCGATCCAATTCCTGGAACGGATTCGCCGGCAAAATTTTATCTTCAACGTATTTCAGCAAGAACGCTTTTTCCGCGTCATCGCGACTCACGCCCATCGCCATTTGCGTCAAGTCATTCGTGCCGAACGAGAAGAATTGTGCGTACTCGGCGATCTCCGCCGCCGTCAGCGCGCCGCGCGGCACTTCGATCATCGTGCCGAACTTGTATTCGAGTTCGACGGCTTGCTCGGCGATGACCTTTTTCGCTTCCGCTTCGAGAATCTCGCGTTGGTTCTTTAGCTCGTTCACATGCCCGACGAGCGGAATCATGATTTCGGGACGCACGTTGACGCCGCGTTTCTTCAAGATGCACGCCGCTTCGATGATCGCGCGCGTTTGCATCGCAGTGATTTGCGGCATGGTGATACCGAGCCGGCAACCGCGTAGACCCAACATCGGGTTCGCTTCCTTCATGCCCGCGACGGCTTTGAGCATTTGCTCGGTCGCGTGCAAGTCGGCTTCTTGCGCTTGCGTGTTGACGTTATCTTTTTTCATGTACTCGATGCGGACACGCAACTCGGTTTGTTTGACAATCAATTCTTCGTACGACGGCAGAAATTCGTGGAGCGGCGGATCAATCAAGCGGATGACCGTCGGCAGATCTTCCATCGCTTCAAAGATACCGACGAAATCACTGCGCTGGATCGGCAGGAGTTGATCGAGATATTTTTGG
>CAZPIR010000423.1:828-3993 GCA_964586085.1 uncultured Anaerolineaceae bacterium
TGCGCGAGGATCATTTTCTGCACGATAGGCAGACGTTCGGTTTCAAAGAACATGTGCTCGGTGCGGCACAAGCCAATGCCTTGCGCGCCGAAACGACGCGCCATGCGCGCGTCGCGCGGATAGTCCGCGTTCGCCCACACTTGCAAACCCAGTTCGGGCGCCTTGTTCGCCATTCCCTTGCGCGATTTGCGCAGACGAATTTCATCCGCCCAACCCAGGAGCGTTTTCAAATTCTCGTCTTTGTCGTAATCGGGCAAAACCGTTTTGATTTCGCCGGCGTACACTTCGCCCGCGCCGCCATCAATCGAAATGAAATCGCCTTCCTTGACGACCTTGCCACCGGCGGTGAACAATTTCTTTTCTTCGTCCACGCGAATGCCTTCGCAACCTGCCACGCAGGGCAAGCCCGCGCCGCGCGCCACAACCGCCGCGTGTGAAGTCGCGCCGCCGTGCTGGGTCAAGATGCCTTTCGAGGCATACATGCCGTGCACATCTTCGGGCGAGGTTTCGTAGCGAACGAGGATGATGCTCTTGCCTTCCTTGCCCAATTTTTCAGCCGTGTCCGGATCAAAGATCGCGAGACCTGCCGCCGCGCCGGGCGAGGCGTTCAAACCGGTCGCGAGCAGGTTGCCGATTTTCTTGGCTTGATCTTTCGCCGCCATTTCAAATTGCGGCATCAACAGTTGGACGACTTGTTGCGGGTCCACACGTTGCACCGCTTCTTCTTTCGTGATCAATTTTTCGTTGACCATTTGCACGGCGATGTTGACTGCCGCGCGCGCGGTGCGCTTGCCGGTGCGCGTCTGAAGCATGAACAACTTGCCGCGCTCGACCGTGAATTCCAGGTCTTGCATTTCGCGGTAATGCTTTTCCATTTGGCGCGCGAGTTTGCGGAATTCGTTGTATACTTTGGGATTCTTGTCCTTGAGTTCCGCGATCTTCATCGGCGTGCGAATACCGGCGACCACGTCTTCGCCTTGCGCGTTGACGAGATATTCGCCGAACAATTCGTTTTCGCCGGTGCCTGGGTCGCGCGTGAACGCGACGCCGGTGCCGGAATCATCGCCCTGGTTGCCGAACACCATCGTGCAGACGTTGACTGCCGTGCCGAGGTTGTCGGGAATCTTGTTGATGCGGCGATAGTCCACCGCGCGTTTGCCCATCCACGAACCGAACACGGCTTGAATCGCGAGTTCGAGTTGCTTGTACGGGTCTTCGGGAAATTCGTCGCCGATTTCTTTTTTGTACAATTCCTTGTACTGGGCGACCACTTCGCGCAAACCGTCCACGCCCAGGTCGGTGTCTTGCTTGGCGTGATATTTTTCTTTCGTCGCGTCAAAAATGCCGTCCCACTTTTTCGCTTCGATGCCCATCACGATGCGCCCGAACATTTGAATGAATCGGCGGTACGCATCCTGCGCGAAGCGCGCGTTGCCGGTGAGATTTTCAATGCCGACCATCGTCTCGGAATTGAGACCCAGGTTGAGCACGGTGTCCATCATACCCGGCATCGAGAATTTCGCGCCTGAGCGGACGGAGACGAGCAGGGGATTTTTCGGGTCGCCGAATTTTTTGCCGGTCAATTTTTCGACCTGCTTCATCGCGGCGAGCGCCTGTTGCCACATGCCCTTGGGGAATTGCTTGCCGAGCGCGGTGTACGTGTTGCACGCCTCGGTCGTAATCGTAAACCCGGGCGGCACCGGCAATTTCGCGTTCGTCATTTCCGCGAGACCTGCACCCTTACCGCCGAGCAAGTCGCGCATGTCCCGGTTACCTTCCGCGAACAGATAGACCCACTTTTTTGCGGCTGAAGCTTTCGCCTTCACGGCGGTTTTTTTCGCAACCGCTTTCGTTGCCTTCTTTACGGTTTTTGTTGCCATTGCAACATTCCTCCTGATGATATTAACTATGCCTCAGATTGGAACGAACGCACACCGTTGTAGGTCCAGCCAATCGGGAGCAGTTGTTGAAATTATCCAGCTAACTTGTCCAGCAAAATTTGTTTGGCTTCCGCCACTGGCACGCGAACTTGTTCCATCGAATCGCGGTCGCGGATCGTGACCTTGCCATCGTACTTTTCATCGCCGGCGATGGCGGATTGATGATCCACCGTCACGCAGAACGGCGTGCCGATTTCATCCTGGCGACGATACAAACGTCCGATGCTTGCCGAGTCGTCGTACATCACCATCATATGTGGACGCAAATCCGCCGTGAGTTTTTGCGCCAGTTCGACAATCTCCGGGCGGTTGCGCGCGAGTGGCAGAATGGCGACCTTGATCGGCGCGAGCGCTTTGGGAAAATGCAACACGATGCGTTTTTCGTTGCGGACTGGTTGCTCTTCGTAACTCTCAAAGAGCGCCACGAGCACCGCGCGATCCACGCCCATGGCGGGTTCGACGACATACGGAATATACTTTTCTTTTGTTTCGTCGTCAAAGTACGACAAGTCTTTGCCGCTCAATTTCGAGTGCGCGCCCAAGTCCCAGTCCGTGCGGCTCGCAATCCCTTCGATTTCGCTCCAGCCCATTGGGAAGCGATATTCCAAATCGTAATTGCCCTTGGAATAATGCGGCGGCTTTTCCTCTTTGACATCATCCGGGTCGGGACCCTGGATGAATGTGCCATCGCGGCGAATGACCTTGACGCGGATGTTTTCTTCGCGAATGTTAAAGGTCTTTTTCCACCACGCGAGGCGCGTGTCGCGCCAATGATCGTGCCATTGGTCTTCCGTGCCGGGTTTGAGGAAAAATTCCATTTCCATTTGCTCAAACTCGCGGTCGCGGAAAATGAAATTGCCGGTGATGATTTCGTTGCGGAACGATTTGCCGATTTGCGCGATGCCGAACGGAATCTTTTTACGCATCGAATCCTGGACGTTGCGGAAATTCGTAAAGATACCTTGCGCGGTTTCGGGGCGCAGGTACGCGATTGCCGCGTCGTCTTCAATCGGACCGACGTGCGTTTTGAAAAGCAAATTAAATTGCTTGGGGTCGGTCATCGTGCCCTTGTTGCCGCAATTCGGGCACGCCTCGCCGGGAATTTGATCGGCGCGAAAACGCTTGTGGCAGTTTTTGCATTCGACGAGTGGATCGGTGAACGTTTCGACGTGACCACTCGCGACCCAGACATTGGGGTTCATGATGATTGCCGCGTCCACGCCGA
>CAZPIR010000424.1:0-3985 GCA_964586085.1 uncultured Anaerolineaceae bacterium
GCCCATCCCCGTGTAGAGCAACGCGGTGATAAATCCGCGCGCACGAATGCGCGAAAGACCGAGCGCCGCGCCCAACGGCACACCGATCAAGGTGCTGATGGCCAACGCAATCCCGCTCACACGTAGAGAGAGCGAGATGATTTCCATCAATGCCGGGTTGGCACTGACCAGCAATTGCATGGCTTGAACCAAGCCGTTAAGAATTTCTTCCATGGTTACTTGACACTGACCTCTGTGGATTCCGCCGGCAGTCGGTTTTGTGTTTTTGCGCGCCACACGCTCGCGATCAAGGTCGTAATCGGCACCGCGGCGATCAAGCCGAGCGAGCCAACAAGCGTGCGCACAATTTCTTCCGCGATCAATTCACGATTCAAGGTGAACGCCCAGGGTTCCGGATAAATTTGAAACAGCATCCACATTGGCATCGCCGCGCCAATGTACGCCAGCACAAGCGTGTTGATCGTCGCCGCGATGTGATCGTGCCCGATGTTCATCGCACGGCGATACAACCCCCGCCAATTGAGCATAGGGTTGGCATCGGCGAGTTCCATCACAGCAGAGGCTTGGCTCACAATCACATCATCCAACACGCCAAGTGTGCCGACGATGATGCCGGCAAGCAACAGCCCGCGCATGTTGATCGTCGCGTTCGCGGTTTGCAAGAACATGGCTTCTTCCGCGCCGAAACCGCTCAAGCGGACAAAATTGATGACGAGCGTCGCGAGCAAACCGGTCAGCACTAAACTGACGAACACGCCGACGAGCGACGCGTGTGTTTTCAACGCCCAACCCTGGGTCAAGTACAGCGTTGCCGCAAGCAAGAGAAACGAACCAACGACACTGATCAAGACTGGATCGCGTCCATCAAAAATTTGCGGCAAGACAAAACCGAGTAGCACGACAAAACTGAACGCCAGCCCGATGAGCGCGCGCACCCCTTTCCAGCCACTAACCAAAATCGCCAGGAGCACAAATGCGCCGGCCAGAATCGCGAGCGGAAGCGTGCGCACCAAGTCGGTGATGGTCAAAGTCAAGTGCCCATCGGCTTGCTCGATTGCCATCGTCAAAACATTATCGCCCGGACGCAACATCAGGTCGTCGTTCTCGACACTAAACTCGGCTTCCATGCGTGTGCCGCGTTGCGTGCCGCTCGTCAGTTCGATTTCAACGCGTTGCACCGGCTGGGTTTGACCATAGCCCACCTCGACTTGACGCGTGTCAATCACGCGCACGACGCGCGCTTCAATCGTTTCCGTGTCCACTTCAAGCGTGCGCGGCGATGCTTGCAACTGCGTCCACACGACAAGCAGAGCCGCCACCACCATAATCAATGCGACGAGCAGTCCCGCCGCAATCACACGCAATTTGCGCGCATCATTTAGCATCATGATCCTTGATCGGAAAAATCATCCTCACTTCATTCTCTCAGCAAGACTTTAGGATTTGTTCAAGTGTCTCTCACCTGCCCAACATAGAATAGAGCCAACTCAAATCGAAAGGAATGTTTCCATGAAAACAAATCATCCTAAACACAATTGGTTCGTTGACGTGCTTTTGTTTGTTGGCTTTCTGCTCGCGTGCTGGCTTGAATTGACCGGCGTTCAAGTGCATCAATGGCTCGGCATGGCCATCGGCACGTTCGCGATGTATCACCTGGTCACTCACTGGGCCTGGGTCAAAAATGTCGCCGCACGTTTCTTTGGCAACACCTCCGGGCAAGCGCGTTTGTTCTTGCTCCTGGATGCCCTGTTGTTGTTCGGCTTGTTCTTGATTATCGCCACCGGTTTGATCATCTCGACCTGGTTCGGCTTGACGCTGAGCACCTATAACGTGTGGTCCATGCTTCACACGCTCGCGTCAGTCGGCACCCTGGGATTGCTCATCGTCAAAATTGGTTTGCACTGGCGCTGGATTGTGAATGTCACGCAACGCTACATCGTTCGTCCGGTCACGCCGATGCCGGCGGCGAATCCCGTCAGCCGACGCGAATTTCTGAAACTGATGGGCGTGGTCAGCGTGGCAAGCGTACTGCCGATGATGAACGCGCTCGACGCGCTCATCCAGGATCAAGCCCGATTGAGAAACTCAAACAATGTGGTGCAGGCGACGACGACCATACCGGCAACGACCACCAAGAGCACAACCACCAGCTCGACGACCGCCACGTGTACTGTGCGTTGTTCCAAAGCATGTTCCTATCCAGGACGTTGCCGCAAGTACGTGGACAGTAACAATAACAGTCGCTGTGATCTCGGCGAATGTGTCTGACTCTTACGAATCAGCTTGATTGAAACGAGTCCCAGACAAACCTTGCGAAGACGAATCGCGCGATTCATCTTCGCAAGGTTGTTTTTCTGATGCGGTCACGCGTTAGTCTTTGGCAACCATCACTTCGGTCGCCTTGACCACAATCTTGACCGTCTCGCCTTTTTTCAACTTGAGCGACTTGACCGAGCCGACCGTGATCGCCGCGACAAACTCCAAACCATTCGCCACGACGACGACCTCTGCCATCACCGTGCCAAGTTTGATGGACTTGATGGTGCCTTCGAACTGATTACGTGCGCTGAGCATAGTTACCTCCTGAATGGGAATCGAATGTTGCTCGCATTGTCATCCATCTACATTCTTTTGTCAACGCACCGGAAAAATCCGTGTTGCCATTTTGAGCAAAGCGAGAAATCGCACACGCGAAAAAAGTCCGCCTCGCTTCGCTCATCCAAATGACAAGGGCAGAAATTTATTTCACTTCGATCTTGACAAGATCGCGCGCCCACAGATTGCTTGCCATGCCGGGCATCGCCGCATTCAACTTGCCGCCATCCGCAAACGCGATGAGGCAGTCCGCGCATTTACGCGCATCCGCTATCGCAAGTTCCGCCGAGAAACCATCGCTCGACGTGAGCACAAGTTTCGCCGCCGCGGAGGTGGGCTTGGCAAGGTCGAGCAGAGCACCCAAACGCACACCTTCGTAATCTTGCTTGCCATTCTTGGGATGTTCGAGATTGAGCTTGACCGGCGACATGCCCTTGAGCGCGGTGAGCGCGAGTTTTTGTTCTTTCTCAACCGCGCCGGTCAACGTGAGCGCAACCGGACCAGCAGGCGCGGCACTACTCGACGAGGATTGCTCACGCCATTCTTTGGAATCGGCGTAGAACAAGGGCGAAACGTACTTGTCCACGCCGAACGCACCAATCACTTTTTGCGTTTCAACCGACGTGATCCATTTGGCAAAATTCGTCGCCATCTCAAATTTGACGCCGGGGAATTTGTCGGGATTGACCGCCATCACGCCGTACGGATTGTACAATTCCTTGTCCGCATTTTCCTTGATGTTGTTGCCGCCAAACAAAATCGTCAAGCCGGACAATTTGGATGTGTTGGCAAGCCAGGTCGCGCGGTCGGTCAAGGTGTACGCGCCCTTTTCGTTCGAGAATGAGAGCGTTTCAAACATGCCTTGCCCGGTCGAATTGTACCACGTCAATTCTTTGGTCGGCGTAAGGCTGAGCGTTGCCCAGACCGCCAGCTCTTTGCTGTTTGTGCCACTCTTGTCACCGCGACTCGCAAACGCGAGCTTAGCATCCATAATCGCTTTGAACGCATCCTTGGCAGTTTTCGCGCCAGCCACTTTGGCGGGATCGTTCTTGGGACCGACGATGATGAAATCGTTGTACATCACGTCGAAACGTTCGCGCGCATTCTTGTCCGCAACAAATTTATCTTCGTTCGGACGGTCATGCACGAGCAAAACATCGGCATCGCCTTTTTGTCCAATCGCGATTGCCGCACCGGTGCCAACCGCAACGACATCCACTTTGCAATTGAATTTCTTTTCAAAGTCCGGCAAAATCGCGGGGAGCAAACCGGAATCCGCCGTGCTCGTCGTCGTCGAAAGAATCAGGTGACAACCTGATGCCGTGCTGAGCGCGGTGCGAATCGAGGTCGGCGTTGGCGCGGCAGTTGCCGCGGGCGCTTTGGTCGGTTC
>CAZPIR010000425.1:0-3983 GCA_964586085.1 uncultured Anaerolineaceae bacterium
CGCGAAGTTCGAAACAAGTTTAAGAAGTCAAGCTGGGAGCCTGGGACACGCGCCGCTTTCCGGATGGCGTCTACACAATTCGCCTTGCGATGCAAGACCGCGCCGGCAAATCATTCGGTGGACGTGTGCGCGTGACCGTGTTGAATTCGCCGGCTTTGCCAACCGCCATCATCGTTGCAACAGCGACTGCCGCGCCCACCGGTACGGCGACCCGTACGGCAACACTCGCGCTGACCGCGACGCGCCCATCCACGCCCGTGCTCAGCTTGACTGCGACCCGCACCGTCACACCAACCGTACTCGCGGCAACGGCAACGCGCACACGCACCGCAACACCAGGCTTGCCTTCTGCAACACCGACAAAAACATCAGTCGTCGTGCCAAGCGCAACTGCCACCGGCTTTGCCGCGCCGCCGACCGCAACGCGCACCATCACCCCCACCCCAACCGTGACCACGACGGTTTCGACAACGACGCCCACGCGTACCGCAACGAAATCACCCTAAAAATACAACGGCGACGAGCCGGCGGCTCGCCCCTCCATCGAATCGAAAAATGAAATTTCATCGCACCCGCCTTGTGCAAGGATTCATACTTCTCTTCGTCATCGCCGTCCTGGGTCGCGTGACAATAATGTGTCTGCGCGCCGACCGGCTGGTGCATCCGCCGCGTCAAACGTACTCGCGTACGCCTAGCGATTTCGGCATCACCGATTGGCAAGACGTGACCTTTCCTTCGCGCGATGGCACGCGTTTGCGCGGCTGGTTCGTGCCGGCACAAAACGGCACGGTTGTCATTCTCGTGCATGGCTTGAGCGTCGAACGCAGTGTGCTCTTGCCACAAGCCGCGTGGCTCGTCGCGCGCGGGTACGGCGTACTGTTGTTCGATTTGCGGAATCATGGCACGAGCGATGGGAACGTCTCGACCCTGGGTTTCGCCGAAGCCGAAGACGTGCGCGGCGCGATTGCATTCGCGCAACCCCGCGCGCGAAACCTGGCACTGCTCGGTCATTCGATGGGCGCATCGGCGGCGATTGGCGCGGCGGCACACGAACCAGCCGTACAAGCCATCATCGCCGTCAGCGCGTACACGTCCGCGTCAAGCAACATTAACCAATTTATCCAGGTTGTCACCGGCTTGCCGGAATTTCCGTTTGCGTCGCCGCTCGCCTGGCTCGACGAACGCGCAACCGGCATTCGCTTTGCCGACGTGCGCCCGATTGACGATGTGCCGCTCATCGCTCCGCGCGCGATTTTATTCGTGCATGGCGAACGCGACTCGCTCGTGCTAGCCCAAAATTCCATCCATCTTTACCACGCCGCGCGTGAACCGAAACAACTTTATCTGATTCCCGACGCCGCGCACAACGACGTATTCCTCGCACACCCCACCGAACTCGAAAAACGCATCCTGGATTTTTTGGCGGAGACAATAAAATAGGGACGGGATAACCCCGCCCCTAGAATTCAATTTCCTCTTTGTGTCCAAATCCCTCGCCGTTATCAATCCACCGCATCCACTGCGGTGTGATTTTGTACATTTCGATCAAACCCAGTTTGTCTAACACACGACCCGGGATTTCCGCATTCGGCAACCACTGTTTGACGAACGGATATTTTTTCACGTACAGTTCGTACGCTTCTGCGCGATTTTCCACGCGTTGCGCGTGACCGGCAATTTGCACGCCGCGAATCTCTTGCCAGCCGCGCGTCGCCGCGTGAATCGTTCCGCTCACCCGCGCATCGCGTTGCATATTTTGAATGTGCCGCGTTTTTGGATCGGACAAGAAATAGAGTGCGAGATTTTCGTCGTGCGCGAAAAACACATCGCTCGCGTGCGGCGAGCCATCGGCGTTTGTCGTTGCGAGCGTGAGCGTGGTTTGCGCGGCGAGGAAGGTCGCAGTTTTTTCGCGTGTTGTCGTGGGCGGCGTTGCCGAGATCGCATCGCGCATTCCGTTCCAATGCGTGAACAATGCGTTATCGAAACCCAGTCGCGCGAGCACGCGCCCAACCGTGCCATCAATCATTTCGTCAAGCGTTTGCGGGCGACCGTAAAATGCGGGAACCGGCGGCGCGATGATCGCACCCATCTCGGCGGCGCGTTCCATCAAACGCAAGTGTCCCAGGTGGAACGGCGTTTCGCGCACGACGAGAATCAGCGGGCGACCTTCTTTCAAGGTCACATCTGCCGCGCGCGCAATCAAATCCGCCGAGAATGAATTTGCAATTGCCGAAAGTGATTTGATGCTACACGGAATCACGATCATCCCGCGCGTGACGAAACTGCCGCTCGCAATCGTCGCGCCGATTTGCCGGTCATCGTAAACGACGTGCGCAAGTTCCTCGACTTGCTTGATCGTCCAATCGGTTTCGGCGGCAATCGTTTGCTTTGCCGCGGTGCTCATCACCAGATGCGTTTCGATGTTCGGCATCTCACGCAAAATTTGCAATGCGCGAATTCCGTAAATCACGCCGCTCGCACCGGTGATGGCAATGACGATTCGCTCGGTCATTTCACACCAAAATACAACGCCATCGTTCCCAGCATCAGCCAGCGAAACGACACATCGCGAAAACCGACGGCGCGCATCAACTCGCACACTTGCTCGGGTTTGTAAAACGCGCGCACCGAGGCGGGCAGATATTTGTACGCGTCGGGCTTGCCGCTGAGAAATCCGCCGATGTGCGGCATTGCGTGATCGAAATAAATTCCAAACACATCTTTCCAGATTGGCGTGCGCGGCGTGGTGATTTCGAGCGAGACCGCGCGTCCGCCGGGTTTAAGCACGCGATACATTTCGGCGAACGCGATTTTCACATCGGCGACATTACGCAAAACAAATCCGTTGACCGAGCAATCGAAGGTTGCTTCGGGCAAGGGCAAGCGCAACATATCGCCCGCGACAAAATCCATCGCCGCATATTTTTCTTGTCCGCGCCGCATCATCTCGACGGCAAAATCCACGCCGACAACACGCACGCTGGGTTCGACCTCGCGGAGCGCGGCGGCAAAATCGCCGGTGCCGGTCGCGAGATCGAGCGCGAGTCCGTTGCGCGGCGGTTGCGCGAGTCGCGCGGCGATGCGGCGCATTTGTTGATGTTGTCCGAACGTCATCACCGCGTTCATCAAATCGTACCGATGCGCGATGCCGTCGAACATTTTTTGGACGTACGTGGCTTTGGTGCCGGGAGTAAATTTATCCATTGAATAATCAGACCGAGGACGAAGGACGGAAAATTTTTCGGTCGTCGGTCATCCGTCTTTTGTCATTTAGCGAATAGGTACGGACACAACGCTCGCTCTAAATAATCCACGACAAAGTACAACAACAGACCCAGGACGCTCATCGCGACAACGCCCGCGTACATTTCTTTGTATGCGATGCGTTGAAACGTGTCCACGATGACGTAATAACCCAGGCCTGCGTTCGTGGCGAACGATTCGGTAAGGAACAGGACGGCAACCGCCGTGCCGATGCTGAGGCGCACCGAGGTGAGCACAGCGGGCAAGGTCGCGGGCAAGTAGACAAAGCGCAACAACGCGCGGCGTCCCGCGCCGAGCGAGCGCACTGAGTAGATCAATTCCGGGCGTAGTGCCGAGGCTTGATCGCGCACGACGACGAGCACCTGGAAAAACAAAATCAAAAAGATGATAAAGATTTTCGAGGCGTCGCCAATCCCAAGAAACAGCAACACAATCGGGAGCAAAACAATTTTGGGAATGGGGTAGGTCAAGTAAATCACCGGCGCGAAAAAGCGATTCAGTTTTTCCGATTGCCCCAGCACCAACCCGGCGGGTGTTGCCAAGAGCACCGACAAGGCAATGCTCGCGATCACACGCCACGCGCTCACGATGAAATGCCAGCCGAGCGAACGCGGCAGTTGCACGACGAGCGCAACCAGCACATCCGTTGGCGCCGGCAAAATCTCGCGGTTCAAAATGAGCGCGGCGAGTTCCCAGGTTATCAAGAGTGCGAGGGTGGC
>CAZPIR010000426.1:0-3980 GCA_964586085.1 uncultured Anaerolineaceae bacterium
GGTCATTGGCACCACCGCGCGTTTTTTGTACACCGCGCTCATCCTCAGCATTTTTATCGTTCTCTTCCGCTATATTTTCCGGCGCATCGGTTTGCAAATTGATTTTGATTTTGAGGGCGACCGCGCCGATATGATTTTCAATCTGCTTTTTTTGGTTGACCTGTACGTTGGCGCTGTGATTGCCGACGCGACGCATTATATCCTGGACATTGTTACGACCGAAATCAAAATCAGTGGTCGTTTGCGGCGACCTCGTTACGCGCCTGGTCAAACACGCGACGATCACAATCATTCCCACGATGGAGAAAACGAATGGAATCCAAACTTGCAGAACTCAAGAAACGGTTGGCGACAGTAAGCGATCTGCATCACGCTTCCGCCTTGCTCGGCTGGGATCAACAAACCTACATGCCGCCCAAGGGCGCGAATGCGCGCGCCGAGCAACTCGCCACGCTCGATAAACTGGCGCACGAATTTTTCACGACAGACGAAGTTGGACAATTACTGCAAGACCTTGCCGGGTACGCACAACAACTGCCGCCCGATTTGGATGACGCGTGTTTGATTCGTGTGACGCAACGCGACTATGACAAGGCACGCCGCATTCCACCAGAGTTGATCGAGGAAATTTCGCGCACCAGCTCGCTCGCGCTCGAAGCGTGGACACAGGCACGCAAGGAATCGAATTTCAAACTGTTCCAACCGCATCTCGAAAAAATAGTCGCGCTCGAAATTCAAGAAGCCAACTGCCTGGGTTACACCGAACAGATTTACGATGCGTTACTCGACCAGTACGAACCCGAAGTCACCACCTCGCAAGTGCAAGCGATTTTCGATGGCGTAAAAAAAGAACTCGTGCCCTTTGCGCGCGCAGTCATCGCCAACTCGAACCGCGTGGACGATGCGGTTCTACGTCGCGAGTACGACGAACAAAAGCAGTGGGATTTTGGCGTCGGCGTCATCAAGCAGATGGGTTTTGATTTTGAGCAGGGTCGCCAAGACAAATCGGTGCATCCGTTCACGACCGGCTTTGGTCTCGGCGATACGCGCATCACCACGCGCATTGATCGCCAATTTTTGCCGACCGCATTGATGGGCACGATCCACGAAACCGGGCACGCACTGTACGACATGGGCTATCGCTCCGAGCTGGACCGTACCCCACTCGAAGGCGGCGCATCGCTCGGTGCACACGAATCGCAATCACGCCTCTGGGAAAACATCGTCGGACGCAGTCGCGGATTTTGGTCGCGCTATTTCCCAGGTTTGCGCGAAACCTTTCCCGCGCAACTCGCCGACCAAACCGCTGAATCATTTTATCGCGCCATCAACAAAGTGCAACCATCTTTCATTCGCGTCGAAGCGGATGAGGTCACGTACAATTTGCACATCATGTTGCGGTTCGAGTTGGAGATTGCGCTCATCAATGGCAAACTCAAGGTCGCAGATGTGCCCGAAGCGTGGAATGCGAAAATGCAGGAATACCTGGGCATCACTCCGCCGAACGACGCACAAGGATGTTTGCAGGACATTCACTGGTCGAGCGCGAGCTTGGGATATTTTTCGACGTACTCGCTCGGCACATTTTTCTCGGCTCAGTTGTGGGATCAAGCCGTACGCGAAATTCCTAGTTTGCCCGCCCAGATCGAGCGCGGCGAGTTTGCAGAATTGCTCGCCTGGTTGCGTGTCAAACTGCATCAGCACGGACGCAAGTTCACGCTCGACAAATTGGCGCGCGACATTACCGGCGAGCCACTGCAAACCCGCTCGTGGATGCGGTACATCAAAACCAAGTTTGGAGAAATTTACGGCGTGTAAATTCAAGGGGCAGGTCAATGACCTGCCCCAATTTATTTTGCCGCCCCGCTCAAAATCCACTGTTGATATTCCGCGCGCAAACTAGAACCGTACACTTGCTCGGCGGTCGCAATCACATCTTCCGGTGTTGCCGCCTTGTAACGAAATTTCTCAAAGTACGTTTTGAGAAATTTAAAAAACACTTCGTCGCCCATCTTTTTGCGAATCGCGTCAAAGAACAGCGGACCTTTGCCGTACACAATTTCGCCGTACGCTTGCTCGTCATATGCCGCGACCGGTTGATTCACCGAGGCATCGCGTCCTTCTTTTTTCGCGCGCTCGTACGGCGCTTGAAAAATCTGTTTGACGATGTTCGCGCCGGCATTGCCTCCGCGCAAATCCTCGTAATAGATCAGTGAACTGTACTGCGCCAATGCTTCATCCACCCAGGGCGAGTTGACCTGGTCGTTGCCGACGAGCGCGTACCACCATTGATGCGCCACCTCATGCACAGTGGCAAATTCAAAGAAATCGCGTTGACGCCCCTCGCGGTACAAACTGCGCGCGATGACAATCACGCCCGGGTATTCAATCCCGCCGGCGGTCGTCGGTGTTTCGATCACATCCAGCTCGCGGTATGGATACTCGCCGAACCGCGCCGTGTAAACCTTGAACGCATCGGTTGCAAACTGTAATGCTTTTTTGCCGGCTTCGGCATCGGCTGGCTCGTGCCACGAATGAATCGTCGTCTCGCCAACAGTCGCGCTGACCTTTTGCAACTGCTCCGAAAAATTAAGGTCGAAATCGCGCATCGGCGCGCCGACAATGCGATAGGTCGTCGTGCCATCACTGTTCGCGCGCGCATCAATCGTCGTGCCCGAAGTGATCGCCGTCAACTTGGTCGGCGCCGTCAAGGTCACATCGAAAAATGACATGTCGGCGTACACCAAATCGCCGTAATCGGGCGGCAGTTCAATGTGCCAACCCTGTGTGCCATACGGCGGAATCAACGGCAAAACCGAAGGGAGTGTCGTCACACTTTCGTACGCACCGAAATCGGCATAGTGCGTTTTGGAATTGCGCGGCACGGTCAACGTCCACTCGAAATAGATGCGCGCGGTGGCGTTCGGCGCGAGCGGCTTGGCGAGCGGCACACGCAATGCGGTGTCCTGGATTTTGAGTTCGGGCGCAACCGGCGCGCCATCCACGTTCAAATTGACGACGACGATTTTTCCACCGGAATCCGGCGCGTTGGCAAACAATCGAAAATAGATTTCATTGAGTGGCTGGTTTTGCCGATTGGTGTACTCGACCTGGTGCGTGCCATTCAAGGACGGCGTCGCCGGATCGTATTTCAAATTCACAGTATAACGCGTCGGACGATCAATCAACGCAAGATCATTTTGATGAGTTGTGATCAACGCTTGTCGAAATACGGCAAGGTCGTCCACAGCAGTTGCGATTTTGGGAGTGGGTGTTGCGACTGGCAGAACCGGGCTGGTACACGCCACCAAAAGAATCGCCAGGCACATGAACAAACGCATCATTCGCATCAAACACCTCTCAAATGAAAAACCCGCCTCTACGTTGAGACGGGCAATCGTCACGTTAAGCGGAGACGGGAGCAGACTTTTTGCTAGACACGAACTTTGTCATCTTGGTGCCGCAGGAAGCGCACACCCCTTGCAGAGCTTGCTTGCCATTCTTGAGCGTGATCAACTGCGCGTCTTTCATCGGCTTGGATGCCTTTTCCTTGACGCAGTATCCCATCACGATTTCGTCGGTCATTAGATTATCCTCCTCACACAGAAATTAATCGGCGCGACTGTGAGCCGCGCCGAAGCGAACGTGACGCTATTCTAACATCATTCGGCGAGGTTGGCAAACTCGAATTGGCAATCCGGCAGGCAACGATGCTGTCGCCACCAAGAAACAGAACTGATTTTCTACACCAAAATTCCCCCACGTACCGTAGGACTATTGATTGAGATTAAATTACAAATATAATGCTAGTAAATCTCACAAGACTACCAATCAAAAAGAGGGAACTATGAAAGCCTTGGGCATTTTGACATTGCTCGCCGGTGTATTGGTAATCGGGTTGCTGACCATCGGTGCGACTACGTATCAACCCTGTCAATCAACGATTTCGGCAGACCGCCCGGATTGGTGGGTTTTATCCA
>CAZPIR010000427.1:0-3972 GCA_964586085.1 uncultured Anaerolineaceae bacterium
CGGAATGGGCGGCACAAATCACCGACCTGCCCGCCGACAAAATTCGTGAGACCGCGCGGATGTTCGGCGCGGCGCGACCCAGCACGGTTATCGTCCCAGGTCGCCACGTCATTTGGTACGGCAACGATTCGCAGAGAATGCGCGCCGTCTACATCTTGATGGGCTTGACCGGTTCGTACGGACGCGAGGGCGGACTGTATTTCAACAAATCGCCGTACCTCGAAGAAATTCCCCATCCGCCTTTCGCCGCCGCGAGCGGCGCGGGTGGCTGAGCGTCTGCCCCTGGGGAAGAGGCAAGTTTGCCTCCCGGACCGACTGGCAAGGCACGCGCGGATGGTCTCCGCGAAAAATTCCTGCGCGGTGGCACGGCAATCCAAGAATTGGTTGAGCCGATGATCACCGGCAAACCGTATCCGATCAAAGGATTGATTGCGTACGGGTGCAACATTTTCCACACGATTCCGAACGTCCCACGCACCAAAGAGGCGCTCAAGAATCTCGATTTCTATATGGCGGTGGACACATTACCGCAAGACCACGTTATGTGGGCGGATGTCGTTCTGCCCGAAGCGACGTATCTCGACCGCTACGACGAACTCTGGTCGTGCGGACACAAGACGCCGTACATTGCTCTGCGCGAGCCGGCAATTGACCCGCTGTACTATTCGCGTCCCGCGTGGTGGATGGTGCGCGAACTGGGTCTGCGTTTGGGTCTCGAAGATTTCTTTAAATGGCAAACCGCCGAAGAATATCTCAACGAGCGTTTGAAATCCATCGGCTTGACGGTCGAAAAATTGCGCGAACAAAACGGCATCACGATTCAAAAAGGCAAGGCATACCTCGCCGAGTTCGAAGCCGAAAAGTCGTCGCCGTTCACCACGGCGAGCGGCAAGGTCGAATTCTATTCAGACGCGTTGGAAAAATCGAAATTCGATCCGATGCCCAAGTACGAACCCACGCCCGACGCGCCCGACGGCTTTTTCCGCTTGCTCTACGGACGCTCGCCCGTGCATACGTTCAGTCGCACGCAGAACACGCCTGTCCTCAATGAGTTGATGGCAGAGAATGAAGTCTGGGTCAACGACGAAGTGGCAGCGAGTCTGGGATTGAAACAAGGCGACAGTGTGATGGTCGAGAATCAGGATGGCGTCAAGAGTGGACCGATTAAGGTCAAAGCGACGCCGCGCATTCGCAAAGATTGCGTCTATATGATTCACGGTTTCGGGCACGATGCGCCGGGTATGACGCGCGCGCACAAAAAAGGCGCGAGCGACGCGATGTTGCAAACCAAATACAAACTCGATCCCATCAGCGGCGGCGCAGGACTCCGCATCAATTTCGTGAAATTGGTGAAAGGAGCATAACATGGCAACTCGCTACGCATACTCAATTGACCTGGATCGTTGCATTGGTTGCCAAGCGTGTACCGTTGCGTGCAAGACCGGCAACGAAGTGCCGCTCTACGACCGCTACATCAAGATCAACGACATTGTGACCGGCAAGATGCCGAATATGTTCGGCACGTTCGCGCATCACCGTTGCTTTCACTGCGGCGACGCGCCGTGCGTGACCGTGTGCCCGACCGGCACGCTGACCAAGTGGAACGGCTTGACGATTGTCGAGCCGGAAAAATGTTCGTCGTGCGGCTACTGCACGGATGCGTGTCCGTTCGGCGTACCGCACATCGTAGACAATCACGTGTCGAAATGCATCGGCTGTCTCGACCTCGTGAAAGATGGCGGGACGCCCTGGTGCGCGACGACCTGTCCCAGCCAAGCGATCAAATTTGGCGAACGCGAAAAAATTCTCGGCGACATCAAGGCGCGCGCCGCGCAAGTTAAAACGCGTTTTCCGAACGCGCAGTTGTACGGCGAAAGTTCGCTCGGCGGTCTCGGCTTGATTACGCTCTTGCTCGACAAGCCCAGCGTCTATGGATTGCCTGATGATCCGCAAATGCCATTGACCGTGAACACCTGGCAAAAGGTTGTGCAACCGGCGTCCGTCGGTTTGACGCTGACCGCGATTGTGACGACCGGCATTGCGTACTTTATCGCGCGCCGCCAACACGTCCGCGAAAAAGCGGAACTGCACGCGGCGCAAGAATCCGCGCCCGCCGAAAAACCAGCCGAGTCGAAGGAGCAAAAAAATGGCTAGCGAATCCGTTCTCGTCAAACGCTATCTGCCAACCCAACGACTTGTCCACTGGCTCGGTGTGCCGACGTTTCTCACTCTGCTTATCAGCGGCATCGTGTTAATCGCGTCGCCGCTCGCGCCGCTCGCCGCCGGGGGCATCACGCGCCAGATTCACCGCATCGCGGTTGTGCCGTTCATGCTCTTGCCGATTCTGTACGTGGTTCTGAATCCCAAGCAAGCCATGGAACTGTTCAAAGAGTCGTTCACGTACACGCGTGACGACATCGAATGGTTCAAGCACATGCCGGCGTACTTTATGGGACGCACCAAAGGATTGCCGCCGCAAGGTCGCATCAACGCCGGTCAAAAACTACATCACGCCGCGACCTTTATGATGTTCAATTTTGTTGCGTGGTCGGGTTTTGTGCTGTGGTTCGGCAAAGGTCAACTCGGTTACGACGGACTCGCCGTTGCCGCGATGATTCACGACCTTTCGATGCTGGGGCTGACCGTGTTGATGATCGGTCACCTGTACTTTACGCTCGTCTACGATGCGCTCTCTTCGATGTTGACCGGGTACGTGACCAAAGAGTACGCCGAGATGGAACATCCCAAGTGGGTGGAAGAATTGCCCGCAGACGCATTTGTGAAACCACAAGAAAAGAAAAAATAGGGCGAATTTCCAATTTGCCCATGCTAGAAAACTCAAAGGAGAAGAAGAAAATGAACGCTCGCAAGTTTTTGTTGATTGCCGTCTTGTTCGTCATGGCAATCGTCGCGGTGGCGTGCGCGACGCCCACGCCCACCCCGATGCCGATCCCAACGCCGATCCCGGCAACCGCCGCGCCCAAGCCGACGGACATGCCCAAGCCAACAGTTGCTCCCACGATGGCGGCGACCGTTGCGCCCACAAAAGCGGCTGAACCGACCAAAGCCGCCGCCGCAACGACGGCGCCAATGACCGCCGCGTTCGACGTGAAAGCCGCGCTCGACAAGTATTTCTCTGCAATTCCCGAAGGTTACTATAACGTTGCGCCTGCCGCCGCGAACGATCAAATGAAGGCGACCAAGACCTTCTTGCTCGATATGCGCGAAGCCAGCGAAATTACGACGAATGGCTGGGTCGAAGGTGAAGTGAACATTCCGACCCGCACCCTCATCAAGAACCTGGACAAACTGCCCGCCGACAAAGCCGCGCCCATCCTCGTGATGTGCGGTAGCGGTGTTCGCTCGCCGATGGGTATGGTTGCTTTGCAGTTGTTGGGTTACACGAACGTCAAGAACGTGCAAGGTGGATTCGGCGCGTGGAAGACCGCGAACTTGCCGGTCAAGACCGAAGGTCAACCGCCCGCGCCCATGGCTGGCATGGCAATCGCCGCCGACAAAGATTTGGTTGCCGCGCTCGACAAGTTCTTTGCCGGTTTGCCGGATGGTTTCAACAATGCGCAACCCGCCGCCATCAACGATCAAATCAAAGCGACCAAGGTTACTTTGATTGACGTGCGCGAAGCCAGCGAATTTGCAACCGGCTACATCGAAGGTTCCGTGAACGTTCCCGTCCGCACGCTCATCAAAACAGACAAACTGCCCGCCGACAAAACCGCGCCCGTCGTTTTGATTTGCGCCAGCGGTCATCGCGGCATGATGTCTATCGTCGCGTTGAACCTGCTCGGTTACACCAACGTCAAGAACATTGCCGGTGGTTTGAACGCGTGGAAAACCGCCAACTTGCCGGTCGTGGGTGGCTCGTCTTCGACGACAACCGCGCCTGCCGCGTTCGATGCGAAAGCCGCGCTCGACAAGTATTTCTCTGCAATTCCCGAAGGTTACTATAACGTT
>CAZPIR010000428.1:0-3576 GCA_964586085.1 uncultured Anaerolineaceae bacterium
AACACACCCAGTTCGGCACGCAAAACAATAAATTGTTACACGAGTTATTCCCGGAAAATGTGATTTGGATTCACACGAAACCGGCGGCAGAGCGCGGCATCAAAAACGGCGATTGGGTATACGTCGAAAGCGCGGCGGGCAAAATCAAAATTAAGGCATATGTCACCGAAGCGATTCGACCGGATTGCACGTACACGACGCCAGGTTTTGGTCACTTGTCGAAAGGCAATCGTGTGTCGTACGCGCAAGGCGCAAGCGATTCCGAAATTCATCTCACGTACACTGACCCAGCGAGCGGCGGGCAAGCATTGTCGCAAACGTTCGTGAAAGTGTACAAAGCATAGAGGCGAGTATGGCTGAAAATAAACGACGCTGGGGATTTGTAATCGAGGTCAAGCGGTGCATTGATTGCAAAGCGTGTATGGTCGCGTGCAAAGTTGAAAACGCTGTCCCGCACGACAAGCATCGCAACTGGATTGGACGCATCGGACCGACGGGCACGTTCCCGACCCTGGGAATGAAATTTGAACCGGGGAATTGTATGCACTGCGATAATCCGCCGTGCGAACGCGTGTGTCCGACCGGCGCGACGTATCGGCGCGAGGATGGCATCGTGCTAGTCGAGTACGACAAGTGCATTGGTTGCCGTTACTGTATGCAAGCGTGCCCGTACGATGCGCGTTATTTAGATCACGAACAAGGTTTTGTGGACAAGTGCACCTTTTGCGTGCATCGTCTTGATGCCGGGCAACCGCCCGCGTGTGTCGAAACGTGCGTCGGCGGCTCGCGTCACTTTGGCGATCTCAACGACCCAACGAGCGAAGTGTCCAAGTTGCTCGCGACGCGCGATCACTATGTGGTGTACGAAGAAGCGGGCACGGGACCAAAGATATTTTATATTTCGTAGCGAGTGTCATTGCGAGCCGCAATGCGGCGAAGCAATCCCCAACTAATTCGGAGATGGCTTCGCCGCAAATACAGCTCCTCGCAATGACAGTTGGAGCACATATGGAAGCAATCGAGTGGAATCTTCTCATCGTCAACTATCTTTTTCTCGCGGGGCTTTCCGCGGGTGCGTTCGCGATTTCGAGTTTCGCAACGTACATCGGCGGACCGCATTTTCGACGCGTGGCGCGCATCGGCGCACTCATCGCGCCGTGGCCCGTCGCGATTGGTGTTGGCATCCTCGTGTTCGACTTGGGACGACCGTTCGCGTTTTACAATTTGTTTCTCACGGTGCAATTCACCTCGCCAATGTCCATCGGCACGTGGTTGCTGACCGGCTTTATTTTTGTAACACTCGCCTATGCCGCGCTCTGGCTTCCCGCGCCGCTTGATAATTTGCTGCGCATCCCGAATCGCGCACACCTTAAGGATTTTTCGCGCTGGACACCGCTCTCGCAAAATACGATTCGTCGTTGGCGCGCGATTCTCGCCGCGATTGGTTTTCCGCTCGCACTCGGTGTCGGCATCTACACCGGCATTTTGCTCGGCGCGATTCCGTCGCGACCATTCTGGAACACGCCGATGGTCGCACAGTTGTTCCTGTTTTCGGCGATGTCATCCGGCACAGCGACGGTGTTGCTCGTGACGGCGTTGCTCGGCACGCGCCACGAACACGGCTATGAAGAAGAACGCCGCTTGCTCGTTTCGACGGATATGGTTTTCATCGTGCTCGAAATTTTTATGCTCGTGCCATTCTTACTTCACCACGCGCTCTCAACCTGGAGTTCCGCCTCGTCCATCGAATTGATCCTGGGTGGCGAATACACCTTGTGGTTTTGGATCGGTGTGATTTTGCTCGGCATCGTGTTACCGTTGTTGATTGAGGCGTACGAATTGTTCCCGGTGATTTTGAAAGAAGGCGCGGCGCGATACAGTCTCGCATTGAGTGCCGTCTCGGCGATATTCGTTCTCATCGGCGGATTTGTTTTGCGCTTTGTGTTTGTCTACGCTGGGCAAGCGTCGCACTTTCTTCCCCTAGTAACTCGGTGAAAATGAGAATGGGAGAAAGGGAGAGTGGGTGAGTGGGAGATTTTTCTCCTTGTCTCCCTTTCTTCCCCTCTCCTATTCGTTTCAGGAGTGTTCCGTTGAAAAAAACGATCCTATTCATCGCCCTTGCACTCACTCTCTCCGCGTGCGCCGATCCGCGTGTCGCCGCGCCGCCGCGTCCAACGATTCAATCCGTTGCGGCGAACACGACCTTGACCGGCGATGTGGGCGAAGGCGCACGCCTGTATCGCGACAAGCAATGTGTCGCGTGTCACGGCGCGACCGCGCTCGGCGGCATCGGCAAGCCACTGGCAAACACGACTTTGCCATTCGATTCGTTCCTCTCGAAAATTCGCAACGCAATGCCACCCAAGCCCGCGATGAATGCCACTGATTTACCGGATGCCGAAGCGTACTCGATTTATTTGTGGTTGCACGCGATTGGCACCGAAGCGACTAAAGCGACGCTTGCGCCCAAACCTGCGTTGCCATCGGGGCAACTTTTGGGAATCCAGGTCTGGGTTGAAAAAGGATGCGATCAATGTCACGGCGCGTTCGCGCAAGGTGGTCCACGCGCGCCGAAACTTGCCGGTGAAAATTATCCGTTCGAGCGACAACGTGCGGTGATGCGTCAGTACGCGGAACAAAATCCGGCGCACAGCGAGAAAAACATTCCGGATGATTTGCTCCAACGCTTGCTCGATTGGCTCAAGCGCGGCGCTGACCCCGCAGGCGGATGTTGATATGTATTGGACGCAGACGAACGCAGACAAACGCAGAAATTTTTAAATCTGCGTTCATCCGCGTTTGTCCGCGTCCAATTAGATTTGATTTTGAATGGCTCGATTTTGGCGTAAAGAAAAAAGTATCATCTACGCGCTCCACCCGGAAAAAATTCCCGCAAGTGGAGCGCGCCTCACATACACGTTTGGACTCGGCGGCATTGCTGTGCTTGCCTCGCTCGTCACACTCCTCACCGGCGTCGCGCTCACTTTTTATTACGTGCCCACTCCTAGCGACGCACACGCTTCGATCATCCTCATTCAAGACGTTGTAAGTTTCGGCGCGGTGATGCGCGGCTTGCATTATTGGAGCGCGCAATTGATGGTCGTCGCCGTGACGTTACATCTCGCGCGCGTCGTATTCACCGGCGGCTATCGTCCGCCGCGCGAATTCAACTGGCTCATTGGCGTCGCGCTTCTCGTCATCACACTCGTCTGGGATTTTACCGGGTACGTTCTGCGTTGGGACGATGGCGCGTACTGGGCGTTTCTCGTCGGCACAAATTTGTTGCGCGAAATTCCGGCATACGGCGAAGCGATCTACCGCGCGATTGTCGGCGATGTGCAAATCGGCGCGAACGCGTTACTGCGATTTTACGGCTGGCACATTTTCGGCTTAACCGTTGCCGGAGTTTTCGGCGTCGTCTATCATTTGTGGCGATTGCGCAAGGACAACTTCCGCAGGAGAGTTGGTTCTCCCTGGGGCGTCTGCTCACCATCGCCGGTGGAGAACCGATCCTCCTTTCGTGGAGCGGGTCGATGTTCGAATACCTGATGCCGCTCCTTGTAATGCCGACTCACG
>CAZPIR010000428.1:3586-3968 GCA_964586085.1 uncultured Anaerolineaceae bacterium
TATCATTTGTGGCGATTGCGCAAGGATGGCGGCATCTCGCGTCCGATGCTCGACGAAAATGAAACGCGCGAATTTATTTCGCGCGACGAATTATTTTTCCGCGAATTTATTTTGTCTGCGCTCGTCTCTGCCGCGCTCGTTTTCCTCACGCTGATTTTCCCCGCGCCGATTGGCACTGCCGCAAATCTCGATGCCGGGGTTGCCGATGTGCGCGCGCCGTGGATTTTTCTCTGGGTGCAAAATTTGTTGCGCGTGATTCCGCCGCTCTGGGCTGGGATTGTCGCGCCGATGTTCGTGCTCGTGCTCATCATCGTGTTGCCATTTCTTGATTGGCGCGGACCCGGGCGGGCGATTTGGTTTGCGCGTGAACGTTGGAAACCCC
>CAZPIR010000429.1:0-3960 GCA_964586085.1 uncultured Anaerolineaceae bacterium
CGCAAGTTAAAAAAGAAGTCGAAGAGCGTTTCAAAAAAGCCGGCGTGCGAGTTGGTTTTGGCATGACGAGCGGCGACATTCGCACGTCGAACGAGGTGTTCTTTAACATCGTCGCCGGGTTGTTACTGGTGATGGCGTTTTTGATGGCGCTTGTTGGCGGCTTGGGTTTGATGGGCACAATGTCGTTGAATGTCCTGGAGCGTACGCGCGAGATTGGCGTGATGCGCGCCGTCGGCGCATCGAATGGCGCGGTGCGTGGAGTTGTGCTGGTCGAGGGTATGTTCATCGGCATTCTCAGCGGACTGATTTCGATTGCGCTCGCGTATCCCATCGGCGCGTTGATTGCCGAAGGGGTGGGCACCGCCGTGTTTCAACAACCGTTGAGTTATCAATTTTCGATTAGTGGCGCGGTGATTTGGATGGTGCTCGTCATCATCCTGTCGGTGTTGGCGAGCATCTTGCCGGCGAACAATGCGTCGCGTTTAACGGTGCGCGAGATTCTTGCGTACGAATAAAAATGGGATACAATAAAGGGCGAGGTTTATCTTGAGGAGATTCGAATGAAAAAAACAATCATTGCAATTTTGGCATTAGCGATTTTGGCGACAAGTGTGGTTGCCTGCGGTGGCGCGCCCACGCCCGCACCCAAACCCACGGTCGCGCTCCCGGCGGTGCGCGCGGCGAATAAAGTCGTTGCTGAGGGCAAGGTGTTGCCGGTCAAGAGCGCGGCAATCGGCTTTCAGGTCGGCGGCATTGTGACCCAGGTCAATGTGCAAATCGGCGATACGGTTCAAGCCGGTCAGGCACTGGCGCAATTGGATACGAAACAATATCAATTGCAACTCGACCAAGCCGAAGGCAACCTGGCTTCGGCAAAAGCGAAACTCGATCAACTCAAACGCGGTCCGGTGGCGACCGATGTTTCGACCGCGCAACAAAGCGTCAAGTCGGCGGAAGCGGCGTACAACAATTTGTTGACTCCCGACCCGAACGAAATGATCGCGATCAAGGCGGACATTGAAAAAGCCAAAGCGGCGGTGGATCGCGCCCAAGCCGCGTATGATCGCATCGGCGGCGATTCGAATCCATTCGCGAACATGACGCTCGAACGTCAACAGTTGCAACAAGCGTGGCTCGATTATCAAAAAGCGCTGTCTGCATACAATTTGAAAATTAGTCCGCCCAAGAACCAGATCGAAGCGGCGATTACGGCGGTGCAGAATGCGCGCAATGCGCTCACGAAACTGACTCCGCAAGCCGAGGATGTGGCGGCGGCGGAAGCTGCCGTGAAATCGGCAACCGCGGCACGCGATCTCGCCGCAGAAAATCTCAAGAACACGAAACTCGTCGCGCCGTTCGGAGGCGTGATTACATCACTCGATTTGCGCGTTGGTGAATTCGCCGCGCCGAATGCGGTCGTCACTCGCCTCGCAGACACAACCCAGTGGCAAATCGAAACGACCGACCTGACCGAGATCAACATCGTCAATGTCAAAGAAGGCGATCCGGTCACGGTCACGCTCGATGCCATTTCCGGTTTGGAACTGACTGGCAAGGTAACGCGCATCAAGGGCTTTGGTGAAAATCGGCAGGGTGATATTGTTTACTCGGTCACGGTCACACTCGACAAGCAGGACGAGCGTCTGCGTTGGAACATGACCGCTAAAGTGAGTATCGGAAAATAAAGGCAGACCCGCAGAACCAAAAATTCTGCGGGTCTTTTTTTTGTAATGTTCTAACGCGGACGAGTGATTTTTAATCGCGTACTTGCAAGTTTGTGATATGCTTAACGATGTGATATAATGACAAAAGTGTAAGTAGCAAGTGCACAAATGAAAATGTTCGACGCAATGATGTGGCTTGACTACTTTTTCAATTTGTGGGGAGCAAAATCAAATGGATGGACAAACGATAAAACCGAATGATATTCCGGTGGCGAGCGGCGACCCCGCGTCGAAATCGGGACAGCCGGGCATGGTGTTTGTCAAGCTTGATGAAGCTGTGCGCTGGGCACGCACCGGTTCGATGTGGCCCTTGTTGTTTGGTCTCGCGTGTTGCGCGATTGAAATGATGGCGGTTTACATGCCGCGTTTCGATCTCTCGCGTTTTGGCATGGAAGTGTATCGCGCCTCGCCGCGTCAAGCCGATTTGATGTTTGTCGCCGGGCGCGTCTCACGCAAGATGGCGCCGGTCGTGCGCCAACTGTACGATCAAATGATGGAACCCAAGTGGGTTATCGCGATGGGCGATTGCGCCGCGTGCGGTGGCATCTACAACAACTATGCGATCCTGCAAGGTGTGGACGAAATTATTCCGGTGGATGTGTATGTTGCCGGTTGCCCGCCGCGTCCCGAAGCGTTGATGGATGGCATCTTGATGTTGCACGAAAAAGTCAAGAACGGCGAACCAAAAGGGCAGATCAAGATTGATGGGTTTGCTCTGCGCGGATAGATTGTTAGCAGACAGTCAATAGTAGGGTTAGCAATGACGCAAATTGAAACAACAATCAACAAATTGCGCGAACGATTTTCAGGCGCAATCAGTGAGATCAAGGAATTTCGCGGCGATACGACCGTGACCGTTTCGCGCGAGGCATTACGCGATGTCGTGCGATTTTTGCGCGACGATCCCGCCTTGCAGTACACGCTTCTCACCGACATCACCGCACTCGATTGGTATTCCCAGTCGCCACGCTTTGATGTGCTTTATTCCTTCCGTTCGCTCGAAAAGAAAGCACGCATTCGCTTGCGTGTCCAGGTCAACGAGTCGGATGCGAACGTGCCTTCGATCACCCCGTTCTGGGAAGGCGCGAATTTCTATGAACGCGAAGTGTACGATCTCTTCGGCATCACATTCACCGATCATCCCTTCCTGCATCGCATCCTCTTGCCCGATTATGTGACCGGGCATCCACTTCGCAAAGACCATCCACTCGGCTACGAAGCGGTCGAGTTCACGCACACGTACGACGAAATTCAACCGGATAAGCCAAGCGCCGTTCGTCCGCCTCAAGCCACGCAATTGCTGGGTAGTGCGCGTGGAATACCGGTTCAAATTCCAATCGGCTTGCCTGATCCCAAAACACCTTGGGAAAATAACGAATCCGACACATTGTTGATCAACATGGGTCCGCATCACCCTTCGACGCACGGCGTTCTGCGCGTTGCGCTCGAGGTGGATGGCGAACGCATCGTCAATGCCTTGCCGGACATTGGCTATCTGCACACGGGCATCGAAAAAACGGCCGAGTACAAAACGTTCCTCAAAGCCATTCCTCTGTTCGACCGCATGGATTACCTCGGCACGATGTTCAACAATCTCGCGTACGTGTTGACTGTCGAAAAATTGATGGAAGCCGATGTGCCCGAGCGCGCACAAATCGCGCGCGTGATTTTATGCGAACTGCAACGCATCCAATCGCATCTCATCGCGGTCGGTTCGCAGGCGATGGACATTGGCGCGGTCACGGTGATGACGTACGCGTTCCGCGAGCGTGAAGACGTGATGGACATTTTCGAAATGGTCACGGGCGCGCGCATGATGATGTCGTATTTCCGCTTTGGCGGTCTCGCCCAAGATTTGCCGGCTGGGTTTAGTGATGCGGTGCGCGCATTCATCAAAATGATTCCGCCGCGCCTCAAAGAGTACGAAGACCTGCTCAACGCCAATCTGATTTGGCTCGAACGTACGCGCGGCATCGCCGAGTACACGCGCGAGCAAGCAATGGAATACGGTGTGACCGGTCCGATGGCGCGCGCGGCTGGCATCAACTGGGATTTGCGCAAAGAATATCCGTACTCGGGTTACGAGCAGTACGATTTTGATGTCCCGGTGAGCACGCGCTCGAAAGCCGATGTACTCGAATGCTATTACATTCGCATGGAAGAAATGCGTCAGAGCATTCGCATCATCGAGCAAGCGTTGAAGAAGTTGGAAAAGACCAAGGGACAACCGGTTGTC
>CAZPIR010000430.1:0-2080 GCA_964586085.1 uncultured Anaerolineaceae bacterium
GCGCGCTCTTGATAAAAACGCACCTCGGCTTTGCGCGGATGCACGTTCACGTCCACGAGTTGCGGATCGAGTTCGATGTGAATGATGGCAAGCGGATGACGACCGAGCGGCAAGCGTCCGGCAAAGGGTCGTTCGAGCATCACGGCGAACAAGCCCGAACGAATCGGACGACCGTTCACAAAAAAGTTCTGCCATTCGCGGCTCGCGCGTGCCAGCGACGGACGCGACACAAATCCGCGTACGCGCAAATCTACGCTCGTGTAATTCACCTCGATCATCTCATCGGCGGCTTCGCGTCCCCAGATGGCGCCGATGCGTTGCAGGGGCGCATCATGTTGCGCGCCCACATTCATCGTCTCGCGTCCATCCACAATCAAACGAAACGCGATGTGCGGGTAGGCGAGCGCGTACTGCACAATTGTTTTCTGAATCAACTCGGTTTCGCGGAACGGCGATTTCAAAAACTTGCGGCGCGCGGGCGCGTTGTAAAATAAATTTCGCACAACGACCTGGGTTCCAATCGGCGCGCCGGCAACCTGGGTTTCGACTTTGCCATCGGCAACACGGACGCGTGTGCCTTCAATGTCGTCTTGCGTGCGCGTGAGAATTTCGAGTTGCGCCATCGCCGCAATCGAGGGCAATGCCTCACCGCGAAAGCCCAGCGATTTGATTGCGCGCAAATCGGCGTCGCTCGAAATTTTGCTCGTCGCAAAACGTTCGACCGCGAGCGCGGCGTCGTCGCGCGACATGCCGATGCCGTTATCGCTCACGCGCATCAACGCCACGCCGCCCTCGCGCAGTTCAATCGCGATGGCTGTCGCATTCGCATCAATTGCGTTTTCGATCAACTCTTTGACGACGGACGCGGGACGTTCGACGACTTCGCCGGCGGCGATGCGCTCGGCAACTTGTTTATCGAGGAGATGAATTTTCATTTGAGCCAACCCAGTGATACGTCGTAATCCAGGATTTTTGTCAAGCCGACTTTACGCGCAACGGCAAGCGAGGGCGTGTTCGATTGCGCGGCGTCCCAGTGCGGCGCGATGCGATGCGCGGCGCAGTACTCGACGAATGCACTTGCCATGAGTGTCGCGAATCCGCGATTCTGAAATGACTCAACCGTTTCAATGCCAATGCCACACTGATTTGCGCTGACATATTCCGCTGTACACCAACCGGTAATCGCGTCCGCGTTCGTGAGACAAAAGCCAAAGCCGCGTTCGCAAAAATTATCGAGCGAGTTCCAGCACGATTCGATTTCACCAATCAAGGCGTGCGTGTTTTGCAAATGCCCATTCAATAATTCGCGCGTAATTCGGCGCATCGCAAAATCGCTAGGCACGCGCTCTGCCCAATCGCGAACCCTGGGTTGCGCGAGTGCGAAAAATGTGCGCGGCACCGGGCGAAAGGTAATGCCGGAAAAAATCAAATTGAAGTGCTCACGCCACGCATCGTCTGTGCTATAGACTTTGAACACGCCAAGTTTACGCGCGCGCATATCGGGCGCAATCGTTTCGGCAAAGCGTTGCGCGAGCGTGCGGTTGAACTCGGCGTGTTCGGATGCGCCGAGCAAATAAAAACAGTGCGCCTTGTCCCACATCAACGCGGCGCGCGGTGCGTTCGCGTCGTCTGCCCAAATCATCGCCGGGCTGTTGCCGCACAGTACTGCATCGGCGACGAGTTTGAGATGTGGGTGCGGCGACATGGCGCGCGCAAGAAAATCAAACATGGTTTGCCAATTTCAACAACGCTTGCAATTGTTCCGGCGAACCGAGTGCCAGGATTTGCATGTTGGCTTGCAACACCATGTCCGCGCTCGGCGTGATGCGTGTCGGCGCATTCGGCATTTTGCACGCGAGCAAGGTCACGCCGACGCGCTCGGTGAGTTGCGCTTGCGCGAGCGTCTTGCCCGCGAGCGACGAACTCGGCGCGATGGTGACTTGCTCAATCAACAATTCTTCGTTGCCGACGTGCGCGACCTCGTCGAGAAACTCGGCGACGGCGGGGCGCACGAGTGTTGTGACCATGCGCCGCCCCGCGATGCGATACGGCGAGATGACCTGGTTCGCACCCGCGCGTA
>CAZPIR010000430.1:2090-3958 GCA_964586085.1 uncultured Anaerolineaceae bacterium
CGATTCCGATGTTTCGTAATTCGCGCGCGCGATGATTTGCAAATCGGCGCAGATGCCGCGCGCGGTCAACACGATAAACACATTCTCGGCGTCCGCGTTGACCGCGACGACGAGCGCGCGCGCGCGTTCGATGCCGGCTTGCTTCAAAATGGTTTCGTCGGCGGCGTTGCCCTGGATTGCCATGTGACCCAGTTCGCGCAAGTGCGCGATGGCTTGCGCGTCCGGGTCAATCACGACGAACGGCATTTTTTCCGCAAGCAGGGTGTGGACGATGTGTCGTCCGACGCGACCATAACCGCAAACGATGGTGTGATTTTTCAATTGCTCCAACATGCGTTGCTCCCTTTGACGTTCCAATCGTTCGCGCCATTCGCCGGACACGATTAAATTCGTGACCATGCTTGCCGTGTAAAATGTAATCGTCGCCGCCGATGCAATCAAGCCCATCGTGAACATGCGCCCTGCTGGCGAAAGTGTTTTGATTTCGCCAAAGCCAACCGTGCTGATCGTGATGACGGTCATGTACAACGCACTGAGCACGTCCATCTCTTCGAGCAAGGCAAAGCCCAGTGTGCCAATACAAATGACCAACGCCAACGCGCCGAACGCGAGCCAGAACCGATATGTGATTGACGTGCGCGGGTGAGTGGTCATAGATTGCAGATTTTGGATTTTAGATTTCGGATTTGCAAAATTATGGAGTCTCAAACAATTTTTCTTACACGCGAATAAATGTCGTGTAAGAAATCTTGGTCAGGATCGTTAATGCGCACACGAAGTTCGCCCTTTGTGTAGTACAATTCAAGTTTCCCTTTTTCCACATCGTCTTCGATGGTGCGTACTCCATCCAAGACACATAGAACGCCGAAAAGGGTTGCCTCTGCTACATCCGCCATTGCCTTAGCAACCATTTCTTGATCGGGAACAGACAAACCTTTGAACCATGCCGACAGCTCCAACAGCCTTTTTGCTGGTGAACGTCCAGGCGGATTCAAATAATTTTTGACACAGTCTTCTACTACTGTTTCTCTGGTTGCATGGTTAATCTCGATAACAAAATCTTCTTGGTTCATGGCGGCTCCTTTGGTTATTCGACCACCTGACTATCCGACTTGATTTTGATCTGCATCGCATTCAACAAATTCAACGCCTGCACCGGCGTCATGTTCGCAATGTCCACATCCGCAATCTGCCGCAACACCTCGCGCCACATTTCCGCGCGCGCATCGTACACGGCATTCGCTTCGCGAACAACCGACGGAGGACCGACGACGGATGACGGAGAAACACTTGCTTCCGTCTTTCGTCTTTCGTCTTCCGTCGTGCGTTCTGCTTCCAGCCGATCCAGCACATCCTCCGCGCGTTCCACCACGCGCCCAGGCAACCCCGCGAGCCGCGCCACGTGAATGCCAAAACTTTTTTCTGCGCCGCCCGCGATGACCTGCCTTAAGAAAATGACCTCGCTCCCTTGCTCCTTGACCGCCATCGTAAAATTCTTGATCGCGTCGCTCTGCGCTTCAAGTTGCGTCAACTCGTGATAGTGTGTTGCGAACAAAGTTTTAGCGCCTACCAAGTTGTGAATCTCTTCCGCGATTGCCCACGCGAGCGAGATGCCATCGTACGTACTCGTGCCGCGTCCCACTTCGTCGAGCACGATGAGCGAGCGTTGCGTCGCGTGATGCAAAATGTGACTCGTCTCACTCATCTCGACGAGAAACGTTGAGCGACCCTGGGCGATGTCGTCGCTTGCGCCGACGCGCGTAAAGATGCGGTCGGTCAATGCGATGCGCGCAAAACTCGCCGGCACGAAACTACCGATTTGCGCCATCAACACGATGAGCGCAACCTGACGCACAAACACACTCTTG
>CAZPIR010000431.1:0-3944 GCA_964586085.1 uncultured Anaerolineaceae bacterium
CTAGCGGCCTAGGACGCCGCCCTCTCAAGGCGGAGATCAGGGGTTCGAACCCCCTATGCGGCACCAACCATTTTCGATTTTGGATTCGAGTGCCCGGAATTCAAAATCGAAAATTCTTTTTTGGGGAAGGGTGTATGAAACGCGCGACCTTGATTTTATTCCTTTCACTTTTCATCGTCATGCTGGGATTCGGCATCGTCGTGCCGATTTTGCCGTTTTACGTGACGCACTTTGGCGCGAGCGGACGCGAACTTGGTTTGATGATGGCGATTTATTCGGTGATGCAATTTATTTTTGCGCCGCTTTGGGGACGCTGGTCGGATGATGTGGGGCGCAAGCCGGTGCTGTTGATTGGCTTGATTGGTTTTGCGGCATCGTTTGGCTTGATGGGCTTGGCGCAAGATGTGTGGCAGTTGATTATTGCGCGCGCACTCGCCGGCATCATTTCGTCCGCGACGTTGCCGGCGACGTTTGCGTACATCGCCGACACGACGAGCGACGACAAGCGCAGTAGCGGGATGGGCGTGCTTGGCGCGGCGATGGGACTGGGCATGATCTTTGGTCCCTTGCTTGGTGGACCGCTCGGAAAAATCGCGTTGGCTTTGCCGTTCTTTGCCGCCGCCGGGTTTGCCTTGATTGCGGCGGCGTTCGCGTTCATCATGCTCGGCGAATCACTGCCGCCGGAAAAACGTCACGTGCATGCGCCGACCACGCAATCGCGCTGGGAACAACTGGTTGGCGCGGTGCGCGGACCGATGGGATTCCTGTTCGTCACCGCGTTCTTGCTCGCGTTCGCCCTCGCGCAATTCGAAGCGACACTCGGCTTGTTTGCCAAGGATCGTTACGAACTCGGACCTGACCAGGTCGGTTACTTGCTCGGCACATTCGGCTTGTTGGGCGCGCTTCAGCAAGGCGCGTTAATTGGTCCGCTCACCCGCAAGGTTGGCGAGGTGCGCGTTTTGCAAAGCGGGCTTGTGTTGAGTGTGTTCGGTTTTGTCGGCACGGCATTGTCCGGCGATTTGTGGTTGTTCGTCGTTTCGTCCGCGTTGTTCAATTTTGGCAACGCGTTATTGCGACCCAGTGTCGCGTCGCTCATCTCGCAACGCGCCACGACGGGGCAGGGCGCGGCGATGGGGTTGGAAAATTCGTTTATGAGTCTGGGTCGCGCCGGTGGTCCATTGTGGGCAGGATTTTTGTACGATGTTCACATGGAATATCCGTTTTGGAGCGGCGCGTTATTTCAAGCCATCGCGTTTTTCATCTCCTTCTTTTTTCTCGGCACCAGCGCGCCGACCACGGCGCCCGTATCGAATCGCGAACCGGCGGAATAAATTGTCATTGCGGGCGAAGCGAGAACTTGCCTAAAGTGCGAGAGATTTTTTCTCGCTTCGTTCGTCGAAATGAAAGCATGGAATAAAACAATGACCTTTGAGACGTGCGCGAACTCGAAGGTCTTTTTCTTTTGTGCTATAATCACGCCACTATGATTCGCTTCTCGAAAATTTTATTGTGCATGTTGGTGATAATGCTGGTTGCCGGCTGTCGTGCCGCGCCGCAAGCGATTGTGCGCGAACTAAATCTCAACCTTGGCATCGAGCCGCCGACGCTCGACCCCGCGCTTGCGACAGATGCCGGGTCGCAACAAATCATCCGCATGATTTTTGCGTCGCTCGTCGAACTCGACCCGACAACCGGCGCGCCGCAACATGGTCTCGCAACGTCGTGGGCGGTTTCCGCCGATGGCTTGATCTGGGAATTCAAATTGCGCGATGATGCGGTGTGGTCGCGGTTTGTTCCTGCGCGCGGCATCATCGAAAAGAAACGCGCGGTGAATGCACGCGACGTTGTTTACAGCGTGCGCCGAGTGTTCGACCCGCGTGTCGGGTCCGGTTTTGCGGGCACGTTCGCGCCGTTGATTCGTGGCGCAGAACAATTGCGCGCGGCGAATCCGCAAACGACCAAGGATGCAGATTTCGAGCGCTTGTTCAATGCGCTTGGGGTGAGCGAGGTGGATGATGCCACCGTGCGTTTTATTTTGACGCGCCCCGCCAGTTATTTTCCCACTTTGCTCGCGACCTGGCTCGTGCGCGTGCAACCACGTGAATCTATCGAAGCCGGCGGCACGGTGTGGACGGAGCCGGGCACGTTGTGGACGAGTGGTCCGTACGTAATCGAACGCTGGTCGCACAGTCGCGAAATGATTCTGCGCAAGAACGACCACTATTACGATGCTGGGTCGGTGGCGATCACGCGCATCACCTTGGCGATGATTGCAGACACAGCAACCGCGCTCGACGAATATAAAAACGGCAACCTGGATTCGCTCGATCCGTACGGCGGACTCTCGACCGATCAGGTGGATCAACTGCGTGAAGACCCGGTCTTAGGCAAGCAAATGCAAATCGCGCCGAGTATGTGCTCGCACTATTACGGGTTCAACGTGGCAAAAGAACCGTTCAAGGATGTGCTTGTGCGCAAGGCGTTCGTTGCCGCGCTCGACCGCGAGACGACGATCAGTTCGCTTGTGCATGTGGGCGAGCCGGCGCGTTGGTTCACGCGACCTGGGATTTACGCGTCGTCGGATATTTCGGATACGTTGGGAATTCCGTTCAATGTGAATCAAGCGCGCGAGTACCTGCGTCAGTCGGGCTATGATCGGCGCAAACTCGGCACGATCACGCTTGCCGTGAACACGAGCGAAACGCACGTCGTCGTGGCGGAAACGATTGCGCAAATGTGGAAGAGCAATCTCAATGTCGAGGTGCGCGTGGTGCGGCTCGATTGGAAAAGTTACCTGCAAAATTTGCGCGACGACACGCCGCAGGTTTTTCGTTTGGGCTATTGTGCCTACTATCCCGACGCGGCGAATTTTGCAAATGTGTTTCGCTCCAACTCGCCGGACAATTTTACGCACTGGGTTTCACTGCCATTCGATCAACAAGTGACTGCCGCCGCGCGTGAGACGGACGCGACCAAGCGACGGGCGCTCTATCGTGCCGCCGAAAAAATGATGGTTGAAGAGCAGGCGATCATTGCGCCGTTGTGGTGGTCGGACCGCGCAACCTTGACCAAGCCGAACATTCGGCGCACCTTTGCGGTGACGGACGGGTACGAGCGTTTTGATTTGTGGGACATTCAGTAGCAGAAGGTTGCGCTTGAGGTAAACACGGAGCGAATGGGGTTTGTATCGAGCCGGATGCGTCCGGTTTTGACACGTATTTTCTTTTGTGCTAGAATGTTTTTGGTTGATTGAATCAAGTTCATCAATCAGATTGATGGGAAATGGTGCAATGGTAGCACGACTGACTCTGGATCAGTTAATCCTAGTTCGAATCTAGGTTTCCCAGCTATAGTCTGTGCGATTCATCGCGCGGCTACCGACTGCCGTTCATTTGTTTAGGTGGCAGTCGCGGAGGATGGCACGTGCTTCGAACACGTGCCATCCTCTATTTTTAGAGGGCTTGCCTTTTTTACGTAGACAATGCGCGCAATGTCCGCAAGACCTTATCTTTTTCCAAATCAGATGTGTATCATGAATTAGTCACACGCTTGTTCATTGTGCGGCACAATTCCAAAGCCTCATTGGCATTTTAACCACTACTGAATGATCAAGCATAACCGTTATCGCAATCATCACGTTTGATTTTCTTGGATAACCACAATGATTGTGTCGCCTAACTATTTTCGATATTACCAAACGAGGACGAACCCAGAAAAAACCCGATGTTATCTGCCAATCTGTTTTGTACTTCATCTACTCCCAAGTTTGTTTTCAAATCATAATTTTCGTAAGGTAAGAATTTCATGGGGAAGGCTCCGATGGCGAGTTGGAAATGAACGCTGCCGCGCACCGCGACGGCGGATGAATTGAGAGTACCTTCCAATCGCGCGCTGCCCCGCCGTTGTCGGGGTGCGTGTATTCTGCGGCGTGCATCATTCTATGT
>CAZPIR010000432.1:0-3943 GCA_964586085.1 uncultured Anaerolineaceae bacterium
TACCCACGGCGGCTGATACTTGTACGATCAATGCAGGCGTGACAGTTACTGTAGATACTGCGGCAGTGTGCTCTACACTAACGTTTACGGCGGGAACAACTGGGAGTACTGTTACTGTTAACGGTTCAAATTCATTAACAATCAGTGGTGCCATCACTATGAATGGAACTACTGCTAATAATGGGACTCTGCCCACGATCTTGGCGGTAGGGGGCGGCACGGTTTCGGCGGCTTCCATCGCACTCGTTCCGAATAATGGCAATTTAGGTAGCAATAACAGACGCACCCAAATTACGATTGCCGCCGGCACGCTCAATGTTACTGGGAATATTACTACGCCCAATGTGACTAATGGTACTGGCACAGGAGTGCTTTTTACCAGTAGCGGTACACTCAACATTGGCGGTGCCTTAATGGGTGATGTTGACGCCTTGTTTACAGCCAGTACAGGTACGGTGAATTACAACGGTTCGGTGGCGCAAACGGTGACGACATACACCTACAACAATCTGACCATCAGCGGTTCTGGCGCCAAAACTCTCGCCGCTAACACGACCATCGGCGGCAACTTGATGGTCAATGCCGGCACGCTCAACCTTTCGACGTTTACAGCGAATCGTTCGCCGGCTGGCGGCACGTTGACGGTGGCGGATGGCGCGACAATGCAACTTGCTGGCGCAACCAATTTCCCAACCAATTACAACGCCGTTCTGCTTGGCAACACCAGCACGGTTGAATACAACGGCACGGTCGCACAAACCGTCAGCAATCGTTCCTATGGCAATTTGACCTTGAGTGGAAGCAACACCAAGACCTGGACGCGCGCGGCGAACGGCACAAACATTACCAACACGGTGACGATTACTGGCACAGCAACGTTTGCGCTCGCCGGCAACTTTACCTCGAATGTGGGTGGAGATTGGACGCGTGCTTCGACTGCTACGTTCAACAATACGGCTGGTACGGTTGTCTTTAACAAAGCCGGCACGGCGAACCTGAGCATCCTTGGCACAACCGGCACAGAGACATTCTGCAAGTTGACGATCAACTCGGGCACTCTGCTCGATACGCAAGACGACTTGGTTGCTGTAAGCGCGGCAGGTGGTTGTAATGTGTTGACCGTGACCGGGGCATTGCGACGTGAAGCCCCCGCGCAAACAATCACGAATGGTGGCGCGGCAACAAGTTTCAACGATTCGCAAAACCGGGTCGCGGCTCGTATCACGCAAACGAGTGGCACAAACTTTGGAAGCACGAACTTGACGGTCACGCTCAATCAATCGCCCAGCACGGTGACTTGCGGCACGTCATCGCTCGGTGGCACACCGGTCTTGCGCCACTATAACATCACACCGGGTACGACCGGCGGCGCGGCAACCTTGCGTCTCTACTATGACGAATCTTACGGCACGACCAACGTCGCGATCTATCACTGCGATGGCACGAGTTGGCAACGTTTGGGTGGCACGTATGGCAACGATGGACGCAACTATGTCGAACTTGGCGGAGTGACCGAGTTCTCGCCCTTTGCGATTGGCGGTGGTCCCACCTCGCCGACGGCGGTGACACTCGCTTCGTTCAGCAATGGAAACACCACGACTGATAGTGGGTGGCTTGTTGGATTGGGCTTGGGTGCGCTTGCATTGTTGAGCGGCGGCTGGTATGTCGTTCGACGCAAATCGAACTAACGCTCAACCATAGATTACAAAATGACAAACACAGAGACGTTGCATAGCAACGTCTCTGTCCTCATTGGAAAGGCAAGTTGTATGATAAATCGAGTTGGGTTGGCAATGATACTCGCGCTGTCGAGCATCTTGTTTTCACTCTCGAATGTAGGCACTAGCGCGACTCAGGCGGCGGTCACACTCGCTTCTTTCAATGCGCGCTTGGTGAACGAGAACGCCACCACGCAAATTGTGCTGACCTGGAAAACGGCAAGCGAGATTCGCACGGCGGGTTTTAATTTGTATCGAAGCACGCGCGCCGAAGGTCCGTACACACGCATCAACGCCCAACTGATCCCCGCCTCGAATGATTTATTGACCGGCGGCACGTACCAGTACGTTGACCAGGATATTCAATCCAACCAGACCTGGTATTATCAGTTGGAAGATGTCGAATTCAACGGACCCAGTGTGCGTCATTCGCCGATTAATGTTGCGTCGCTTGCGCCCCCGTTTGGTTTTCCCGCGTGGCTGATTGCCGCCGCCGGCCTCGGCGTCATCGCAGGCGTGGTCGGCATTCTGGTGTTGGTCTTGCGCCCGCGCTAAAGCATGGCGTGATTTGAAACGGACGCTCGTCGTGAGAGACGGGCGTCTTTGTTTTTCGCGCGACGCGTGATATACTTTGGCTCGTAACGAAAGGAGAATACCTGAATGAGTGATGCAAAACAGATTGCCCAGCAATTTCTCGACGCGCTGATTGCGAACGATGCGGCGCGTTTCGACGCGTTGCTCGCGCCCGATGTCGGTCTGCGTCTCAGCGGCATCCATGGCGGCGAAGCGCATCGTCCGCGTGCGCGCGTGGTGCGCCGCTTGCTCGACGAATCCACAACCTGGCACGATGCGCGTGGGCAGTTAATCGCGGCGATGGCTGAAGAAGATCGAATCGCAATTCAATTTCGCATTCAGGCGACGGAACACGAACGCTACGTCGAACACAATCGTGCCGCGTTTCTAACGATGCGCGAGAACCAGGTGCAGATGATTGATCTGTTCGCGCCCGCGCCGGTGCCAAGCGCAAATCGCGACAAGACCTGGATTGCGCCGGCGACGCTCACCGACGACGAGATCAATCGCTTGTTTGATGCGATGCAGTACTCGTTCGACGTTTACGAGTGGATGCCGCCGAGCATTGGCGGACGGCATAGTTTATTTGATTTGCGTTGGTATGCCAAAGATGCGCATCCTGGTAGTAACGGCATTAGTAACACTCTGTGGACGGCAGACGAAGCTGATGCAAAAATCGAACAGGTTATTGCCGATCACCGCGAGCGCAACGCCGGTTTTTCCTGGTTTGTCAATCCATTCGACACGCCGCTCGATTTGCGCGAACGACTCGAACGTCACGGCTTGGTGCTTGCCGGCGATCAAGCGATCATGGTGCGCGTCGGTCTCGACAAGCTCGACATTCCAACGAATCCGGAAATCGTCATCGAAATTTTAGACGGCACGAACGATCAAGCGATTGAGGATAAACTGCAAATTGTGGCGCAATGTTTTAACTGGACGAGAGAGCAAGTTGATGAACGCCGTCCCGCTTTATTTGCGCGCACCAAGAGCGCCGAGTTTCAAAAACAGGAAATCAATTACTTGGCGCGCATCAACGGCAAAGCGGTTGCTGATGCGCGCGTGATTCTGCGTGGCGGCATCGCGTACCTGGGTGGCGCGTCCACTCTGCCGGAATTTCGCAGTCGCAAAATCTATTCGACCTTGTTGCGGCGACGACTCGAAGATGCGCGTGCGCGCGGCTATCATCTTGCCGCGATTCATGCCGAGCCAATGTCGCGCCGCGTCGTCAGTCGTTATGGTTTCCGCGAATTTTCCAAAGCGTACCTCTACGCGTGGATGCCGGTCATTGATATGCAAGTGATCAAATCGCTCGTGCCGGATGATTAGATTTTTTCTCTCGTGTTCGACGTAGTTGGTCGAACACGAGAGAGTTAAGGTGGAGGTGCTTTTGACGCGCAGAGATTTTCTCAAACTCGCCGCCGCACTTGCCGGCGGCGCACTTGTGCCGACCCTGCCGGTTGCGGCGCAAGCTAATGCGCTCGTCACCGTGCGCGGCGATCAATTCTATTTGCGCGGCGAACGTTTTCCGATTCGCGGATTCAATTACTATCCGCGCATGCATCCCTGGCGCACGTTCAACCTTGGCGAGTGGGAGCCGCGCGTGACCGAACGCGAACTGATTCTTGGTGCGAACCTGGGCGCGAATGTTG
>CAZPIR010000433.1:0-3938 GCA_964586085.1 uncultured Anaerolineaceae bacterium
CCGTTTGTACGGCGATGATGTGATTTGGGCGGGAAACGACGAAGATGGTTTTCACACTTCGCACCGTATCATGTGGGTTGCACACAACACCGGCTACACAGTCTATGGACCGCCAACGGGCAAAAAGATTTTGCGTGCTGGCGTGGCGAACTGTGTCGTCAAAGACAATTTTATTTTCTACGAATGGATCGCGCGCGATGAGATGAGTCTTGTTTTGCAACTGGGATTCGATCCGCACGAAGCCGCGCGCCGCATCGTCGAACAAGAATCGCGCGCAAGGATTGGCGTTCCGCCCATCGGCGAAATCGAGCGGATTGCCGGACAAACGACGCCTGCCGCCTTGCCAGCCAAAACTTCAACCGAGTTCGACCCCGAAGATTTTGTCCGTCGCGCCTTTCACGAAATTTGGAATTGGCGACGGCTGAGCGCGCTGGAACAGTACTATGCCAAGAATCAGATCGTGCACGCGGCGGCAGGACGCGAGTTGTACGGGCATGGCGATTTGCGCGCGTTCATCCTCTCGACGATTGCCGCGTTCTCCGATTTGATGATGACCGTGGATCACGTCTATTGGAATGGCAATGCCAAGGATGGTTATCGCGTCGCCTCGCGTTGGACTATGCAAGGCACGCACGATGGTCCGGGCATTTATGGCAATCCGAGCGGCGCGCGCGTGCGCGTGATGGGCATCAGTCATCATCACATCAAAGACGAAAAAATCACGGAAGAGTGGATGTTGTTTGATGAGTTTGCGATGCTCAAGCAAATCTATCGCGCGAAATTGCAAAACGCCGGATAAGTGAATGATGCAAACGCGGACGGAAGCGGATTTGTTGGGTGAGCTACAGGTGCCGGCCGATGCGTTGTTTGGTGTGCAGACACTGCGCGCATTAGAAAATTTTCCGGTGCGTGGGTATCGTACAATCGGGAGTTACCCGACGCTCGTAAATGCGCTGATCCAAATCAAGCATGCCGCCGCGTTGACGAACCTTAAAATCGGAATATTGACGCAAGACCAAGCACGCGCGATTGTTGCGGCGGCGGACGAATTGCTCCGTTCACCGCGCGCCGATCAATTTCCGCTTCACGCGCTTCATGGTGGCGGAGGCACCTCGGCAAACATGAACGCGAACGAAGTGCTGGCGAACCTCGGCGAAGAAAAACTGGGGGGACAGCGCGGACAATATCGCTTGCTTCATCCGAACGATCACGTCAATCTCAATCAATCCACGAACGATGTCTACCCAACCGCATGTCACATGGCGGTCATTGCGCAGTGGCAAGCACTCGATCGCGCATTACAATACCTGAGCGACGCATTGACCGCCAAGGGCGTCGAGTATCAGAACGTGCCGCACCTTTCGCGGACGTGTTTTCAAGATGCCGTGGAGATTACATTCGGCGATTTGTTTCGCGGATATGCGAGTTTTGTGAATCGCGCGCGCGAACGTTGTGCGCAAGCCGTTGACCATTTGCACGCGGTCAACCTCGGGGGCACGATTGTCGGACGCGCGGCAGATGTGCCCGATGCGTACATGCGTGAAATCATCCCGGTATTGCGCGCCGTCACCGGCGACGATGCGTTTCATCACGCGGACAGTTTGTTCGACGCCGCGCAGAACGCGGATGAACTCGCGGCGGTTTCGGCGCAGTTGGATTTGCTCGCGCGCGGTTTGATCAAAATCGCGCAGGATTTCCGGATCCTAGGTTCAGGTCCCGAAGCAGGGCTAGGTGAAATCACATTGCCGGCGGTGCAACCCGGTTCTTCGATTATGCCGGGCAAGGTCAACCCCGTTATTCCGGAATTTTTGATTCAATCGTGTTTTGAAGTGATGGGCAAACACGTGACGTGCGTGGCTGGATTAAATCAAGGCGAACTTGATTTGAATGTATGGGAAAGTAGCATGGTCTTTAGCATCCTGGATGCAATGGAATTGCTTGAGAATGGCATCCACACATTCGCCGACAAATGTGTGCGCGGCGTGACGGTCAATTTCGCCGTCAACTCTCAACACGCCGACACCTTGATTCCACTTTTGACGCGACTCGTGCGTGAACATGGTTACTCCAGGGTCACGGCGATTTGCAAGCAAGCACACGGCCAACCGGATCAAATTCGAAAATTGATCGCAACGCAATTGGGGAAACCGAGCTGATGGCAAAATCCAAGGTCTGTGTGTTGCACACCGGCGGCACGATTGGCATGGAAAAGATCGCCGGAAATTATACGATTGCGCCGGGACATTTGGCAACCCGCATCGCGCAAATTCCGGAATTCGCCAATCCTTCGTTGCCCGATTACGAAATTCTGGAATACGCGCCGATGCTTGATTCGGCGAACAACACACCGCAAGTGTGGCTCAAGATCGCGCAGAACATCGCCGCGGTGTACGATCGGTACGATGGTTTCGTCGTTTTGCACGGCACGGACACGATGGCATATTCGGCTTCGGCGGTGGCGTTTTTGCTCGAAGGTTTGAACAAGCCGGTCATTTTTACCGGTTCCCAGATTCCGCTCAGTCAAATGCGGACGGATGCAGTCGAAAATTTGCTCACCGCCTTGAACATCGCCGGCAATTATCCCATCGCCGAAGTGTGCCTGTACTTTGGAAGTAAATTATTGCGCGGATGCCGCTCGGTCAAAATTGATGCCAATCGCTTCGACGCATTCGATTCGCCGAATTATCCCGTCCTGGGTTGGGGCGGCATCAACATCGAATTGAACTGGAGTGCGATTCGACGCCAACGTGCGGACGCGAATGCGTTTACCGTACGCGACCTGACTCTTGCCGATATTGGCGTGTTCAAAATCTATCCTGGGTTTCGCCCCGCGTTCCTGCGATCGTTTCTCGCTACGCCGATGCAGGGACTTGTTTTGGAAACGTACGGCGTCGGCGCGGCGCCCGATCAAAATCCGGAATTCATCGCTGTGTTGCAAGAAGCGCTTGCGCGTGGCGTGGTCATCGTGAATTGCACCCAGTGTTTTTACGGTCGCGTCAATCTCACCGGCTATTCGACGAACTCGCAATTGCCGAAAATTGGCGTGCTCTCCGCCGAGGACATGACCACCGAAGCGACGTTGGCGAAATTGTTTTATCTGTTGGGCAAGGGATGTACAACAGAGGAAATCAAGCGCGACATGAGCCGAGATTTGTGCGGCGAGTTGAGCATTCGTGAATCCCAGTGATGCAACAAGCGAGGCAATCAATGGCAACGGGAAATAAACCCACCCCAGAAAAATCAACCAAATCTAAAGCGCACTTGATTCGACGCAAAGGCGAGCCGCGCCCAATGCCGCGCGATTTCAAAATCTCGCTTGGCGCCAAAGGCGGCACCGACCAACAACTGTTGAATCCTGGGTCGCAACGTCGCCAGTCCATGCGCGGATTCGACGAGACGTACGTGGACATTATTGATTACATCGTTCGCATCACGCATCGCATTTGGGAAGAGCAAGAGATTGGGTACATCTACGAAACGTATCGCCATAATTCCTGGACGGTGGACGATTCGGGTTTGCAGTACGGGCGCGATAAAATTGTAGCCGACACGATTCAAACCATCAACGCGTTTCCCGATATTCGATTGTATGCGGACGACATTGTTTGGGCGGGCGACGATGAGGTCGGCTTTTACACATCGCATCGCACGGTTATCCTGGGACACAACACAGGTTACAGCAAGTATGGTCCGCCGACGGGCAAAAAAGTGGTTGTGTGGTGCATCGCGAATTGTATCGCGCTCGAAAATGAAATTTTTGAAGAGTGGACGGTTTACAACACATCGAGCATGCTTACGCAACTGGGATACGATTTGCGCGATAAGGCGCGCGAGTTCGGCAATCAAATGGACGTGAATGCGTTGCACGATTTGCGCTTTGGCGAACCGAATCGTTTGCCAGGTCAAGGCAAGCCGCCGCATTTGCCAGTATCGAAAAG
>CAZPIR010000434.1:0-3926 GCA_964586085.1 uncultured Anaerolineaceae bacterium
CTTTGCTCGCGCCCGCGATAAGTGCGATCTTGTTTTGTAATCCCAGATTCACGTGACTCCTCGGTGTTCTGAATTCTGATAACTGGTTACTGATGCCTAAACCAGTACCATGCGCTCACGCGTTCACCGCGATCCGCGCCTTGCTCAATGTGGTCGAGTACAAAATCGCGCGCAAAGCGTTGGCGAATTTCTTCCGGTGTCGCGCCGACATTGCGAACCTGAAGCCAATGTCTGCGTTCACTCGTCGGACGCGGCGAAAACGCATAGAGCATGAACGTGCTCCCAGGTTTGGTCAGGCGCGCGAGATGCGCAACGTACTCATCGCGGCGCGTAGAATCAACGCCATGAAAGCAACCGATGTCGAGTACATAGTCGAATGGCTCACGCAAAAAATCGAGCCGTGTCACGTCGCCAACATAAAAATCAATTGCGAGGTTTGCGTGTTTCGCTTTGGCGCGCGCGGTTGCAATTGCCTTGGCTGAAAAATCTACGCCGACAACTTGGAAACCCCGTTGCGCGAGGTAAATTGCATTCGTGCCGGTCCCACATCCCAGGTCAAGGGCACGACCGCGCTTTGAGTTGCTTTCGGTAAAACGAGTTACTTCGGGTGGAGTGACGCCGGAATCCCAAGGGGGGTTGGAAAAGCGGTACTGAAATTCAAAAAAGAGTTGGCGCAGATTGATCATGGTTTGTCAAAGTAGACTTGGGAAATTTCGTCGTGATGAAACGCCCACGCATTTTCGATCCAACTGTTGCGATTCCGCCAGATGGGTTGCGGAATTTTATCGCGCGCAAAAAAACCAATATCAAGTGTTTCGAGTGGATGACGGTTCAGCTGTCCGCCTTCGAGTTTGCAGTAAAAAACGATGCTGTAAAAATGCGGCTTGAGGCTTGCGCCCCACAGCGCGCCATCGTAGACACCGACCACGCGTTGCGGCAAAACGATCAACCCGGTTTCTTCGCGCACCTCTTTCACTGCGACTTGAGCGGGCGACAAGCCCACGTCGCTCCAGCCGGTCGGAATAAACCAGGGACCTTCGGCGCGTTGAATCATCAACAGTTCGTCGCGCTCGTTGAACACAATCGCGGCAACACCAACCTTGGGCGTGACGTAACCGGCAACGCCGGTTTTAATGTCGGCTCGCCAGCGCGCGGCAAATTCATCGGCGAGTGCGGGGTCGAGCGTCGCGTCGCCGTTAATCGTCGCCGCCATTTTCGCGGCAAGGTCGAGCAAGGCATGGTAACGTTCCTGATCATAAAGACGTGGTTCGAACGCCAGTCCGATTTGCGCGATGGCGCGCAGTTGTTGCACCCAGGTCGCCAGTTGCGGTGTAATATCGGTCATAATTTTTTCTGACTCGCGCATTCATCGCACGGGCACAACTCGCGCAAGTATTCCCAATCGTAAATGCCGAACGCATGTCCATCTTTCCAGTGGAACATGATCGCGTATCCACCAACCTGTTCGACATCGCTTACCACGTTCAACTCGCCGACGGCTTTGAGCACAGCTTCGGGCGAGACGCCCACTTCGCCGATGCCTTCTTTCCAAGGTTGGCATTCGGCACAAGGGCACGCGCGGCGCAAGTCCGTCAAATCATAAATGCTATCGTGAGCATCTTGCCAAATAATTTGCAGGGCGCTGTTTTCAACATCCACCAAAATTTTTTGCGGCTTGGGCATTTCGTTTTCATTCTCCAGTAGAGTTACCGACTGCGCGTCACCCCAACGCGGTCGCAGTATATTTTGATTGGGCAGATCGAACAATGGGGTGAAGTCGGATGACACACGTGTTGTCCGAACGCGACCAAGTGATCGTTCATCTCGATCCAATACTCGGCTGGCAATTTTTCGCGCAGAGCCATTTCAGTTTGATCGGGCAAACCGGTTTTGACATAACCCCAGCGATTCGTGATGCGATGCACATGCGTGTCCACGCAAATCCCCATTTTCTTGAAACCTTGCGTGAGAACCAGGTTCGCGGTTTTGCGACCAACCCCTGGCAACGCAATGAGCGCGTTCAAATCGTCGGGCACTTGACCTTTGTTGTGGTCTACAATTTCGCGGCAGACGAGCAAAATGTTACGCGCCTTGTTGCGATAAAAACCCACCGGATAAATCGTCTTTTCGATTTCACTCGCCGGCAGTTTGAGCATCTCGCGGGGCGTATCGGCAAGTTTGAACAGACGCTCGGTCGCCGCGGCGGTCACGGCATCTTTGGTGCGCAGACTGAGCATCGTCGAGATGAGGATGCGAAACGGTTCGCGCGAGTGACGCGCCATCTTGGTAACGAAGGGCGTTGTCCATTCACTCGTCGTCCGACGCAAAATGGATATGACATCGTGGATTTCAGGATCCTTCATGTTGTGGTTCCTCCCAATTTGGTTGCGCCAGTTTTTCCCAGTCTTGCCAGCGCCCTTCAATCATGTCGGTCATTTGCATGCCAATCTGATAGGCGCCATCTTGCACTTGATGCGAATGAACCACATTGCCCATCACAAGCATCGTGTAAAATGGTTTTTTGATACACAATAACATACGCGCGTCCGCCTCGACATTGCGCGGCAATTCAACCAACACACCGCGTCCACTAATGTTGACGGTGTATGCCGAGCCGGTGTCTACTTTTTTTCCATTGACGCTGAAACACTCGTACGTAATTTCAAAAGCCACATTCACGCGTTCAGAGGTGCGTCGTTCAAGCGATGCCATCGTTTCCTCGTTTCTCAAGGTGTGCGCTACCCGCTGGTCACCCATTGACACGAACGGTTCCAATCTGAATCACACGCAATTATAACACACGCCCCCAATGCATTCAATCGGACTATGGTATAATCGTGGCGAAAGGAAGGTTTGAATGCCTAACCGTTTGCAGTTGATCGGCGTGTGGCTGGGCACCGTGATGATTTTGCTCGCGTGTTCGCCCCAAGTCATTGTGCAGGAATTGGTCGGCGCGAGTGCGACCGAAACCGCTACGCCGCGCGCGACTAGTGTGGCGCGACTCGTGACGTCAACGGCGACGCTCATGCCAACCCCAACCAACACTCCCACGTTGGTTCCCACAACCATGCCGAGCGCCACGCGCGCCCCGGAGGTTACGAATACGCCGTCACCGGCGACATTACCGCTCCGCACCGATTTGGCCGGCATTGCGCTCCGCGATTGGACGCGCCCGGCAAATGACAATGGACGATGTTTCCACTTTTTACCGCGCGGCTATTACACTGCGCGCGATTTCGAAATTCAGATTCCCCGGCTCAAGGGATTGCAAGCACGCTGGGTGCTTGCACTGTACTCGGACGAAAATCAATTGCGCCTCGCCGCCACCCAGTTCAAAGCCGCCGGCATTATTCCCATTTGGCGCAAGGCGATGCGCGCGTATCAACGTTACTATTCCTGGGAACGCGACATTCAAATTCTCAAAGAGATTGGCTTGCCGCCGTACCTGCAAATTTACAACGAGCCGGATGTCGAAGCCGAATGGGATGGGCGCGATGTGAATCGCGAGCAATGGCTCGAATATTTTATCCAAGCGGCAAAAGATGTGTACAACGCCGGCGGCTATGTGGGACTCCAGGTGCTCGATGAAGAGTGGCTTTCGCTCCTCATTCAAAAAGTCAAAGCACGCCAAGGCGAGAAATTGTTCACACGGATGTTTTTTATACCGCATCCGTATGGCTTGAATCATCCACCGAATTTCACCGAAGACGATACGGGCGTGTTGGGCTATCGTGTTTTTGCCGATGTGTTTCAAAAAGAACTTGGCTTTGTGCCGCCGTTCATCGCCGGCGAAGGTGGCTGGAAATTCAAAGCGAGCGAGGACAATCGTTTCCCAGTGGTGGACGATAAACTCCACGCCAAATATCACGTCGAGTTGTTCAACTGGTTTTTGACCGGCAAGGTTTCGGACGGTGGAGCACTGCCCG
>CAZPIR010000435.1:0-3914 GCA_964586085.1 uncultured Anaerolineaceae bacterium
TGTCGACGGTCGCCTGGAAAACGCGCGGCTCACGCATGTTCATAGAGCCGCGCATTTTGTACCGCAATTGCGGCTTGTCCGCCAAGCGTCACAAAGAAATTGAGTTCGTCGTCGTTGGGTGTATAAGGTTGTCGCGTGTAAATGACGAGCGCGCCAATCTGTTCGCCCTCGATGCGCATGGGCACGGCGACGAGCGAATGCAGTTTTTCTTGCGCGCGCAAATCCTGGAGATGAATGCGCGAATCGTTTGCCATGTCGGCAACCATGCGCGGAATTCCATCTTCCACAACACGTTCGGCAATACTGCCGTTGATATGTTTCGCAAAACCTTGCACAAAATCAACGCTGAGGTTGCGCGCGGCTTCGATGTGCAGTTGGGTGAGATTGTCCGAGTCGCGGAGTACGACCAAGCCCGCCGCATCGCGATGGCTGATGTGAATGATGGCTTGATCGAGCAACACGTCGAGTGTGCGTGTGAGTTCCAGCGTGGAGCTGATGGCGTGGTCAATTGCGCGCAAGGCACGCAGTTGACGCAAACGTTGTTGCGTCGCTTCGTACAGTTGCGCGTTTTCCAGCGCAATGCCAATTTGTGCCGCGAGTGTTTCGAGCAACAGTACATCACTTTGCTCAAAGGCGTTGGCGTGATTGCTGGAAATGACCAACGCGCCCAAAATTTTATTGCGCGTGCTCAATGGCAACGCGACCTGGGAAAGCGTGGGATCATCCGCACCATAGAGTTGTCCACGCGAATCAATTCGCACATCGGTGACCTGGAGCGTTTTGCGCGTGGCGATAGTTTGCGCGACGAGTGGGTACGTGTTGAGTGCGCGATGCGTCAGATGACTCGTTTGTTCGGCGATGTCTGCCGGATAGCCACCCAGGATTGTCGCGACGATTTGTTGATCGCGCACCAAATACAACGCGGCACGGTCATAACTGAAACGGTGCGTGATGACACTGAGCACTTGGTCCGTCAATTCATTCGGCGCCAGAATCGCAGACAGTTGACGTCCCACTTCGTTGATCGCTTGGAGGTCGCGTGCGCGACGTTGTTCGAGCGCATAGAGTTGCTCATTGTCCTGGTTGCGGCGAATCAACTCGCGCGACGCGCCGCGCACGATGACAAACAAAACCAGGTATAGTGCGGCAAAGCCGATTGCCAATCCGCCAAAGAGGGTTTGTTCCAAGGTGGTGATGCGGACTTGGATGGCGTCCACGCGCGCATAAATTTCGTACGCGCCCATCACGCTTTGGCTGTCGCTGGGAATGACCGGCGCATAAATTTCAAACGCGCGCGGTTCTTCGGATCGCTCGAGCGCGTTTTCCGGTTTGTTCAACGACGAAATATCCATCGCCGTTTTGCCGGCGAATGCCTGCTTTAAATCGTCCGAGGGGGGAAAAGTTTGTCCGATCAAACTGCGTTGATCCGAGTAAATCAAAACGCCCAGAGTATTCCAAATTTTGACGCGAAAGATGCGACGGTTCAACACGCGACTGCGAATTTCGGCGTCGAGCCGGTCTAGCTTTTGAGGAGCAAGCCCGTTCAGATCGGAGACTAGAAGCGCGGGCGCGATGATGCTTTGCGCCTGGTCAATCGCGTTATCGGCTTCTTGCGCCAGCGCGCTTTCGACGAGTTTTTGTTGGAGCACATAACCCAGCACTGTCGCGATGAGAGCCAGCGTGACAAAACTAAGCAGACTAAATTGCGCGAGCAGTGAAAACTGAAAACGTGGACGATTCATAATCGCGGCGGATTATAGCACAAAACAAATCGAGTGACGAATCGTGCGTGCTGGATGTTTGACAAGCCCGGCAAAAACTGTTATCCTCTGCGCTCGTATGAAAATTTATCTCGACACGCTCGGCTGTAAATTGAACGAGAGCGAACTCGAAGCCTGGGCGCGGCGCTTTGGCGCGGATGGCTATGAAATCGTGGACGACGCACGCGAGGCAGACTTGTGCGTGTTGAACACGTGTGCGATCACACATGTTGCCGCGCGCAAATCGCGGCAGATGGCGCGTCAACTTGCGCGCGCCAATCCCAACGCACGCATCGTGTTGACCGGCTGTTACGCCGACACCGCGCCAGACCAAGCACGTGCTCTGCCGAATGTGGCGTTGATTGTGCCGAACTTGGAAAAAGACAATCTCGTTTCTCAAGTTTCAGGTTTCATGTTCGGAGTTTCAAATTGCGCCGAGTTTGAATCGAATAATTCGCAATTCGCAATTCGTAATTCGCAACTTCGCACTCGCGCGTTCGTCAAAATCCAAGACGGTTGCAACATGAGTTGCACGTACTGCATCATCCCGCTCGCGCGGGGCAAAGAGCGCAGTCGCGCGCGTGAGGAAATTGTCGCCGAAGTACACTCGTTGGCGCAAGCCGGTTATCAAGAAATTATCTTGACCGGTGTGCAAATTTCAGTGTACCGCGAAGCGCAATCCAAATCGGTTTTGCGCGATCTAGTCGCGGCGATTCTGGGCGAAACGAGTGTGCCGCGGATGCGCCTCACGAGCATCGCGCCCTGGGACTTGGACGAGTCGCTTCTTGATTTGTGGAGCGACGCGCGTTTATGCCGACATTTGCACTTGTCCCTGCAAAGTGGGAACGATGCGATTTTGCGTGCGATGCGTCGCCCGTACACCACGGCGCAATTTGCGCGTGTGGCAAACCTCGCGCGCGAACGCATTCCCGATGTTGGCATCACGACGGATGTCATTGTCGGCTTTCCCGGCGAAGGACAAGCCGAGTTTGATGCCTCGCTGAAATTTGTCGAGCAGATGCAATTCTCGCGCGTGCATGTTTTTCCGTACTCGATTCGTGAGGGCACGCCTGCCGCCATAATGCCGCACCAAGTTTCGGACGCCGACAAACAATCGCGTGTCGAGCAAATGCAAAAAATCGGCGCGGCGAGTTTGCGCGCGTTCGCCACGCGATTTGCCGGACGCGAAATGCCGGTGTTGTGGGAATCGGTGGAGCAGGGGCTTTGGTCGGGTTACACCGACAATTATATTCGCGTGGTTGCGGCGAGTGAGAACGACCTGACCAATCGCATCATGCCGGTCCGGTTGGATGCCGTGTTTGACGAATATGTGCGCGGCACACTCGTTTAGCTTTTGCAATCCTGGACGGTTTGCGGTATACTGAAATCAAAGGCGAAGATAGCCAAAACTCAACACTCACAGTGGAGGTGTTTATGTTGGTACGTGAACGAATGACGGCAAATCCGGTCACGATTGGGCCTGATGTGTCCTTTGAAGATGCGTTGGGATTGATCCGCGAGAAAAAAATTCGTCGCTTGCCGGTCGTAGATAAAAACGGCGACCTGGTAGGCATCGTCGTCGAAAAAGATTTGCTCTATGCTTCGCCTTCGCCGGCAACTTCGCTGAGCGTATTCGAAGTGCACTATTTGCTTTCCAAGCTCAAGGTCAAGGATGTGATGACCAAGCGCGTGATAACGGTCGGCGAAGATTGTCCACTCGAAGAAGCCGCGCGCATTATGGTGGATCACAAAATTGGTAGTCTGCCGATTGTGCAGGGCAAACGTGTGGTTGGCATCATCACCGAGACGGATGTGTTCCGCGCGATGGCGGATGCGTTGGGCGGTCGCACTAGCGGCGTGCGTGTTTCGATGCGCGTGCCGGACATCAAAGGTGAACTTGCGCTTATCACGAGCAAGATTGCCGAGTTGGGTGGCTTGTTCGTCAGTTTTGCTCAATTCACCGGAGGCAGTTCGGAAAGCGTGCAAGTGACATTCAAAGTCCAGGGTGTCAAGAAAGATGCGATTGTTGCCGCGCTCGAAAAAGCCGGCGCCAAGCTGAGTGATGTGCGCGAGATTGACAAAGAGTACCAGCCGACGTTGATCTCATCACGCTGAATCTAGCATGTGATTTGCAGGTCGAACCCGAAGGGTACA
>CAZPIR010000436.1:0-736 GCA_964586085.1 uncultured Anaerolineaceae bacterium
GGCCGTCACCACACCCGCCTTGAAGTTGCAGCCCTGGACGGCCTTCAAGAATTCGTATGTAGCCACGTCGACGTTCTTCATGGCGCTGGTGACCAGGGCATCCTTGACTTCAGGATACGTGTTGTACTGATCCACGTCCACGCCAATCGCCATCAAACTCTTTTCCTTCATCGCGAGCAAGCCACCGTTACCGGTGTTGCCGCCCACGCCGAAACCGACATCGCACTTTTGCGAGATCATCGAGGTCGCGGTTTCTTTACCCTTGGCGGGGTCGGTGAACGAGGGGATGTACGTGTTGAGCGTTTGCACGCCGGGTTTGATCCATTTCGCGCCGTTCTGATAACCCACGACGAAACGCACGACGGGAGGAATTTCCATGCCGGAGATCGAGCACACCACACCCGTCTTGGTCATGCCGCCCGCGAGCACGCCCGCGAGAAAACCGACTTCGTCTTCCTGGAACATCAGCGAGGTGACGTTCTTCAAGCCGCCATCCGCATAGCAATCCTTGACCGTCTCGGGGCAATTCTTGTCGCCCTTGGTCGGAAAGTACGCATTGTCAATGATCGCGAATTTCAAATTGGGGTACTGTTTGGCTTTCGCGGCAGTCGCATCGCCCATCAAAAAGCCGACGCTAATCACCACGTCGAATTTTTCGGTGGCGAATTGGTCAATGTTCTTTTCGTAATCGGTGGGCTGTTTCGATTCGATGAACTTGGCTTCGGCGCCCAGGTCT
>CAZPIR010000436.1:746-3902 GCA_964586085.1 uncultured Anaerolineaceae bacterium
TTTTTGCACGCCCGCCCACGCCGATTGGTTGAACGACTTGTCATTCACGCCGCCGGTGTCCGTGACCAAACCGACCTTGAGTTTGCCGCTCGTTGTAGCGGCAGGGGCAGAGCACGCGCCCAACACGAGCGCAACAACCACGAGTAGAGCAACGAGCATGAACATTCGAGTACGCATTTTTCTCCTCCTTGGGATTCAGAGTAGACTCTGAGACGCTAGATGCACGTATTGGATTTTCGGCACCTTTTCTCGCGAGTCATTCCACATCGAACGACCAGAATGTTTAGATGGGGATTTTGTTTGGGGTTACAATATGATTATACGCCTATTGTGCAACTCGGCAAAATTAACCTTGCGCAGGTTTTGAACCTTTGCAAGGCTGGGACAATCATTTCCAACTCACGCGCACTTGTTTCGTGCGCCCGAACTTGTCGCGAAACTGGACATAGCCGTTGTCGCGCCCAAACTCGTACAACGCTTTGGTCACCGCCACATCATCGCGGCAGTACGCAATCAATTCTTCAATCTTGCCCTGCTTGAACCATTCGATTGCCTGCAAGCCATCCGCCGATTTATTTTTGCCGAGCGTCGCTTCGGCGAGCGCATCGAGTCCCACGCGAAAACCCAGTTTGTTGTACAAGTCGTCGAGCAAATCGAGCGAGGGCAAATCGTTGAGGCGTTCGTTCGTGTACGCTTTCAACACCGGATAATCGAAATTGAGAATGTTGAAACCGACGACACGCTCCGCCGCTTTTAAATCCGCGACGAGGGACGCAACCTCTTTTTCGGTGTACGCTTTGAATTCGTTCGTCGCCGTCGCGAATGTGACCGCGACCGAGACGCGCAATAATTTCAAATTCTCGCGCCCGCCGACTTCCTGGAATGATTTTTGTGTTTCGAGGTCAAAGAAAATATCGTTCACACTGACTCCTGACTAGTGGGATTGACGTTGCGGCGCGAGGATGAATTGCTCGGACACGATCACATCTTTTGCCATCGGCACATCCATCACGCCGATAACTTCCCAGATGATGTTGACGCACTTGCCCGCATAGCTCCACGGCTCTTGTGGCAGGTTGAATTCAAACGCGCGCGCCACATTGGTGCCCGCCGGAATCGCGCCGGTCGCCAGCACAATTTCGTTCACCTTGGCTTCGTCGCGATCACCCCGTCCTTCCGTGTGCCACATCAAACGCAAGTACGCGCCGCGACAATTCACTTGCTCGTTCGCCGTCAACCGCACCTCGCCGCGCATCACGCCGCCCGGGTCGTACCGCAACAACGCACCCGCCGGTTCACCCTCGCGCAACGTGATTTGAATTTCTGCGTTCGCCATCATGCCCTCACTTCCGGCGCGACCTCGATTTCGTACTCTTCAACGTAATCGGGCCACCCCTTCATTTTGATTTGGGCTTGAATGAACCAGAGCAATTTATTATTGGTGCCACGAAACGTGTGCATGGCATCGTCGGGAATAATCCAATCGCGTCGCATGTGGAGTCGTTCGCTCTCTTCGTACCGCCGCGCCGGATACGTAAATTCCTGAATCACATTATCGTGTGTGACGGTGTGCGAATTTTTGCCGCGCCGATAATACGCGCTCTCGCGCAAGATCAATTTGAATTGAATCAACTCGACCTCGGTCGCGCGTTTGAAAACCTGGGAATAGGTAAACGTCACTTCATCACCTACGCACGGTGTTGTCGTCGAAAGCGTGATCTCGGCTTTCGAGAGGCGCGTGCCGGCGATGAATGGACGAATCGCTGTGACGATCAAAAACACGCCGACGCCGATAAAGGGCAACATGAAAATCACCGGGAACAGCATGAACCATTCAAAGCCGCTCCGCTCGGACGATGTCCATGCCAAGAGCGCCATGCCCAACCACATCGCGCCCATGAAACATGAAGACAACGTCCAGAGAAGCGCAAACCCAAGCAAACAGCCGCGACCCAGGTTTGTGCGGGGAGTCATTCTCAGGTTTAGCATCGTTACGCTCCACCCAAATACTGCAACGCCCAGCGCAAACGATCTTCGAGTGTTTTCGCCGATGAAGGGACGGCTCGCGCGGCACGCGCCGCTTCTGCCGCGCTGTAACCCAGGTTGATCAGCGCGTTCATCACATCTTCGTCGAGCGGAGACAACTCGCTCACTTGACTCAAGCCGCTCACATCCACCTTGCCCTTGAGTTCGAGCACGAGTCTCTGCGCGGTTTTCTTGCCGATGCCGGGGAACGTGGTGAGCACATCCACGTTGCCCTGCGCGATTGCCATCCGCAGTGTTTCGGTGGATGCGGCGTTGAGACTGCCCAAGCTCACCTTGGGACCGATGCCACTGACCGTGAGCAACGTCTCGAACAAATTCAATTCGTCCTGGGTTGCAAAACCGTACAGCGAAAGTTCATCCTCGCGCACGCGCAAGTGGGTGAATAGCATCACGTCACCGCCGACCGCACCCAGGTTCGCCGCCGTTGTGCTCGTCACACGCACACGCAAGCCGATGCCGCCAACGTTGACGACGAGCGAATCGTCCACCCGTGATTGTAATTTTCCGTGAACCGTCGCAATCATTGCTGACTCAACCTTTCAAAGCGCGCGCGATGCGCGTGACAAATCGCCACCGCGAGCGCGTCTGCCGCGTCGTCGGGCTGGGGCACGTGATCGAGTTGCAGTAACATCCGCACCATTTGTTGCACTTGCGGCTTGTCGGCGCGCCCGTAACCGACGACGGCTTGCTTGATTTCGGTCGGCGTGTACTCGTGCGGCTGGATGTTGGCTTGCGCGATGGCGAGCAAAGCAACACCGCGTGCCTGACCAACAGACAGCGCGGTGCGCACATTCTTGCTAAAAAATAGTTTTTCGACGACGGCATCCGTCGGTTGATGCTGAGCAATCAATGCCGTGAGTTCGCGGTAAATTTGTTGTAACCGGCGCGGCATCTGCCAACTGGCAGGCGTCGTAATCGCACCGCACGCAATCATGTCAAGCTGGTCGCCATCGCTCGCAATCAAACCATAACCGGTAATCGCCGTTCCTGGGTCTACTCCCAAGATGATCATGTTACTTGACGTTCTCAAACTTTGCCATGACCGCGTCGGAGATGTCGAGGTTCGAGTAGACTTTTTGCACATCGTCATACTCTTCGAGCGTTTCCATC
>CAZPIR010000437.1:0-3897 GCA_964586085.1 uncultured Anaerolineaceae bacterium
CGCCGAGTGGGTGAGCGAACATCTCGCGACGTACGATTTCCCGACGGAGAAAATTGCGCGCGTGCATTACGCGGTCCTGAACCACTTGAGCGAGCCGGGAATTCTGCCGGCAAATGAACACGACGCACGCGTGGTGTGGGACGCCGATAAATTATCCAAACTCGGCACGTCGAATCTGATTGCGTTCTTGCTTGGCGCGCCGGCATTTTCCCACAAGCCAAACACATACACCAGTGTTGCACAACGTCTGGCGGCGAGTTTGCGGTACGATGAAGAGTTGATGCCCCAATTTTATTTTGAACCATCCCGCGCATGGTCGGCTGAACGTGCGCGCGCGAAACGTGCGTATTGCTCTGCGCTCTTGCGCGAAATTAGCGAGCCGCGATGAGCGATTTGCTTCGCTTGCTTCAAGGCACGGATCGCCGCTCGATTGGCAAAGCGAACCAGGTCGTCGCGGCAGTCCTCAAAAATCCGCGCGCGTTCGATGCGGTTTTCAACGCGATGCTGAGCGACGACCCGGTGGTGCGAATGCGCGCCGCCGATGCCGTCGAGAAAATCACGGCGACGCACCCTGATTGGTTGCGTCCCTACAAACGAACGCTCCTGACACGTGTCGCGCGAATCGAACAACAAGAAGTGCGCTGGCATGTCGCGCAGATGATTCCACGTTTGTCACTCACGCCTCGCGAACGTGCGCGCGCCATCGAAATTCTCGAAACGTATTTTTCCGACCAGAGCGGGATTGTCAAAACGTTTGCGATGCAAGCTCTCGCAGACCTGGTTACCCAAGACGAAAATTTGCGCGAATCCGTTGTGGCGCGCCTGACCGAGTTGACGCGCGATGGCACGCCTGCGATGAAGAGTCGCGGCGTCAAGTTGCTAAAAAATCTTGCAAAGGTTCCAAACCATTCGCAAGGTTAAATGTTTGCAATGCCAAAACCCACCCCCTCACTCAAATTTGAAAAAACATTTTGGTCGCGTGGAATCGAGCATATTGCCGGGCTGGATGAAGTTGGACGCGGCGCGTGGGCGGGTCCCGTCGTGACGGGCGCAGTTATTTTACCGCGCGATGTGGCTCGCCGTGCCTTGATCGGCGTACGCGATTCGAAATTGCTCACGCCGCGTCAACGTGCCGCGCTCGTCGCGCCAATTCGCGCGCACGCGCTTGCCTGCGCGATTGGTCTCGCCTCGCGCGCCGAGATTGATGCGCTCGGAATTGTTCCGGCAACTCGGCTCGCGATGATGCGTGCGCTTGATGCGCTCGACGTTGCGCCGGACGTGTTGTTGATTGACGCGCTCAAATTGCCCGAGCGCAACGAGCCGCAGACGGCGATCATTCGCGGCGATCAACAATCGCTTTCGATTGCGTGCGCGTCCATCCTCGCCAAGGTCGCGCGCGATGAAATGATGATCGCGCTCGACGCCGAAATTCCCGGTTATGGTTTTGCGCAACACAAGGGGTACGGCACGGCATTCCATCGTGCCGCGCTCGATGCGCTTGGCGTGTCGCGTGCGCATCGGGTTAGTTTTGCCCCGGTCAATCAACGCGCGCAAGTCGTTTGACAATTTGCCGGTTTTCGGGATAATGCCAATGAAACGCGCGGCGCGGATCGTGCGTAATCTTTGTAGAAAGGATCGTTATGCCTCGTAGAGCGATACCTCGAAAAGAGGAACAGAAAAGCGGCTTGCCTACCTGGATGATTGCGACCGGGATTGGCTTGCTCGTTGTGGTTGCCGCCGTGGCGTTGTTCATGATTCAAACGCCGCAAGCGGCGCCTGTCCCGACCGGTGGCGCGACTACGGCGACCAGCCGGACGCGCGGGAGCGCAGAAGCCAAGGTAGAATTTGTCGAATGGTCGGACTTTCAGTGACCGTACTGCAGAGAATTCTCTGTCGGCGCGGGTCGCCGAATTGATGAAACGTACGTCAAAACAGGCAAGATCAAATTTACCTATCGCTACTATCCCGTCGTAGATATGGCGTCGCGCAAGGGTACGAACGAATCGTACTGGGCGGCGTATGCGGCAGAATGCGCGAACGAGCAAGGCAAGTTTTGGGAATATCACGACAAGTTGTTTGATGAATGGCGCGGCGAATATGTGGGCGTCTATCTCAAGCCGAACTTGAAAAAATTTGCCGCCGATTTGAAATTGGACACGGAAAAATTCAACACGTGCCTTGACACGGAACGCACCAAAGCCGTGATTGATGCAGAGATTGCAGAAGCGAATCGCTTAGGCATCAACTCGACGCCGACGTTCTTTGTCAACGGCAAACAGTTCCAGGTGCGTTCGCTCGATTTGGGCGAGTTTACGCGCACGTTCGATCTGTTCCTCAAATAAAATCGCGTTGCCGACTGAATGCGCCGGCGTGTCCATCCATCAGGGGCGCGCGGGCGCATTCGTGTTTTTTGGCGCGCGTGGAGTTTCGATGAAGAAAAATTTACCGTTGATTGTCGGGATTGGCGTGGTTGCGTTGATTTTGGGCGCGCTGTTCTCGTGCGACCTGGGCGCGTTGTTCGCCTGGACGCGTCCGCCGGTGCAACTCGATTCGATCAAGACCCAGGGCGACGCGAACGCCACTGTCACCGTGGTCGAGTACTCGGATTTCAAGTGACCGTACTGCGTGCGATTCGCTCTCGACGCGGGACGTCGAATTGAACAGAATTTTGTCAAAAGCGGCAAAATCAAATTAGTGTATCAGCACATGGCGATTCTGGGTGCGGAATCGGAATGGGCGGCGGCGGCATCGGAATGCGCCAGCGAGCAGGGCAAGTTTTGGGCATACCACGATTTGCTTTTTGTCAGCCAGTCCGATGCTAATCGCGCTTCGTTTGCCAAAGCCAACCTGAAACAGTTTGCCGTGCAACTCGGACTCAATGCGCCAAAATTTAACGCGTGTGTTGACAGCGACCAGTATCTCGCCAAAGTGCGCGCGGAAACCGCCTCCGCGCAAAAGCTGGGTTTTACCGGCACGCCCTCGTTCACGATCAACGGACGCGGCTGGGGCCACGGCATCGGCATGTCGCAGTGGGGCTGCTACGGCTACGCCAAGCACGGGTGGAAGTACCAGGCGATCCTCAAGCACTACTACACCGGCATCGCCTTCTCGAACGTGAGCAACGCGACGATCCGCGTGCGTCTACGCAGCGGTCTGAGCTCCGTGAAGGTCAGCTGCCCCAGCGCCTACACCGTCCAGGGCAGCGGCTCGGCGGTCACGATACCGGCCGGCGTGACCGCCACCACCACGCACACCGGCAGCGCCTACAGAGTCGCAGCCGGTTCGCTGCGCCAGGACTTCACCGCGGCGCCGACGTTCAAGCCGATCAAGGGGTCGCTGCGGCTGCTCACGGCGACGGACCTCGGCGACACCGGCGCCTACCGCGGCACCATCCGCGTGGCGCGCATCGGCGGCGGCCTGATGATCATCAACCACGTGCCGCTCGAGAGCTACCTGCGTGGCGTGATCCCACACGAAGTATCTCCGTCGTGGCCACTGGAATCGCTCAAGGCACAGGCCTGTGCGGCCCGAGCATTCGGACTCGGCAGCCGGAAGTCCGGCCAGGCGTGGGACGTCTACTGCGACGTGCGCAGCCAGGCCTACGTCGGCGTCGGCATCGAGGATCCGCGCACCGACGCCGCCGTCAAAGGCACCGCGGGGATCACCCCGACTCACCGTGACAAGCCCATCCTGGCGACGTACTTCTCGTGCTCGGGAGGGCACACCGAAAGCGTCTCGAACGTCTGGGGCGGCTACTACCCCTACCTCAAGGGCGTCAAGGACCCGTACGACTACTACGGCTCACTTCACGACTGGGGGCCCGTGCGACGCACGGCAGCGAAGATCGGCGGTCCGCTGGGCGCGAAGGGCTCGGTGCGCGCCGTCGTCACCGTCAAG
>CAZPIR010000438.1:0-3890 GCA_964586085.1 uncultured Anaerolineaceae bacterium
GTCGAACAATTGCGCCAAGGGTATGACTGGTTGTGTCGCCAGGTCTATTCGCCGCGCCAGATCGTAACGCGCGGAATGCGCACGCTCAGTCGTTATCCATTGAGTCAGGCACGCGCGAAAGCGTTCTCTAGTTTCAGCACCGACATTGGCTATCGAAATGCCTACGCCCTCCGTTACCGCTAAATCGTCCAACCTGCCTCAACATCTCTGGACGATTGCGAAAATTCTGGTCAGCGTCGGCGTGTTGATTTTTTTGTTGACGCGCCTTAATCGCGCCGACTTGCTCGAACGCTTCGCGAGCGCAGATTTGTTGTGGCTAGGTCTCGCCCTCGTGCTTTACTTTGGCGCACTGTTGCTGGGCGTGCTCAAGTGGCATTTGCTTGTGCGCGCCCAACACCTCGCCATTCCATTTTGGCAACTCGCCTCGTTTTCATTTGCCGGCTTGTTCCTCGGCAACGTCCTGCCCACCAACATCGGTGGCGACTTGGTACGCGCGGCAATGCTTGCCAAGGCAAGTCACGGCACAACCGAAGCCGCCGCGATTTCCGTCGTGGTGGATCGCATGTTGGGATTCGCCGCGTTCTTTGGCATCACGTTGATTAGTGCCGTGTTGGCGGTGGGCTTGCTCACCAGCTCCACCGCACTCGAAGCCATCGAGACCGCGACCTTGATTGTCGCGCTGATCTTTGTTTTCGCAAGCGCGCTTTTTTTCAGTCGCCGCATCGCGCGCCAACTCGCGCGCATTTTCGAGATTGAATGGTTCGCGCGTTTCAAGCCGCTTGCTTCGCGCTTGTATCACGCGATTCAAATGTATCGTTTCAATTATGTCGCGCTCGCGATGAACTTTGCGATCTCCACAAGCATCCTCGTCGTGGCGACACTCGCGTGGTACTCGGTCGCACGCTCGCTCGGTCTCCACATCTCGCTGATTTATTTTTTCATGTTCAACCCGCTCATCACATTCGTGTTGTTGTTGCCGATTTCATTCAACGGCTTGGGACCCAAAGAAGCGACAACAGTTTTTTTCTTTGGCTTGATTGGCGTGCCCAGCGAAGCCGCGTTCGCGCTCTCGCTCCTGTTTCACGCGATTGTCGTGCTAACCAGTTTGCCCGGCGGCATTTTCGTCGTGCGTAATCCAACCGACCAGCTGGGATCGTCGCAAGAATGATCGCGGCATTTTCCAAATGGCGTTTGCCGCGCGCGACCGGCGACCTGGTTGCGCTCGGCATGTTGAGTGCGCTTGTCCTCGGCGTCGCCGGATTTTTAATTCGCAACGATGTTTTTTTGTACGGCGATCACCCCGGGCATTACTGGGTCATGTGGCACGTCATCAACGTCGCGATTCCGCAACACGCGCGCGCGATTGATTGGATGCCGTCGTGGTACGCCGGCTATCCCGAACTGCAATTTTATCCTCCTGGTTTTGCCTTCCTCGGTTGGTTGATTCACACGCTCGCCCTGGGTCGTTTGCCCACCCCGCTCGTGTACGAAATCGTCGTCGTGATTGCGTATGCCTTGCCCGCGTACACGTTTTACTATGCTCTGCGTCGTTTGCGTTTCGGAATTTTCGCCGCGTTCCTCGCCGGATTGTTTGGCTTGCTCTTGCCGGCATTTTTCGATGGCGCGGTCGCCGTGTGGATCGGGATGCTCGGCTCGCGTTTGGCGTGGGGCTTGGACGCGCTCGTGTTTGCGTGGATGATTGACCTGCTCGAAAAACGCGGCGCGCGATTTGTGTGGCTGACCGCGCTGACGATTGCCGCGCAAATCCTCGCGCGCCCGTATCATTTGCTCGGTGTGCTGTTCGCACTTGGCGTCTATATTCTCGCGCGACGCTTGCCGCTGTTGCCATCCATCGCACGCGTTGCACTTGTCGTCGTTCTCGCGCTCGCGCTCGATGCGTTCTGGCTTGCACCACTTGTCGCGTACTCGTCCGCACAAATGATTCCGCTGATTCGCTCGACGCTCGACCAAACCTGGCACATTATCACCGATGCGTCGCTGTTGCCGTATGCCGTGTTCGCCGTGATGGCGTTCATCGGCGCGTGGCGCGAACGCGATGCAAGCCGCCGCGCGGTCATCATCGCGCTCGTCGCGTTGTGTCTCGCGTTTGGCACGGCGATGCTGGGTCTGCACGCACTCGTCATCACGCAATTTCATTTTTATCAACTCGACCCGATTCGGCTTATCGGCGAATTTTATTTTCCGCTTCTCTTGCTCGCCGCCATTGGCGCGACACACTGTGCCGATTGGGTCGCCCAGCGAATCCAGGTCGCGCGCGCGATTCCTCGCGCGGTCAGCTTGATCGCGCTCGCACTCATCCTGGGTTCGCCCTTGCTCGAATCTACCACGCCGATTTATCCGCGCGCGAACGGCGAGCCGCGCTTTTTGAGTCAAGCCACAACGGATTATCGGCTCGCTGAATTGTGGGAGGTGTTACGCGAAGATGAAGGGCGCGTTCTGTTCACGTCGTACAAAACCCATTTGAACGCACGCGGCAATGAATCGCTCCCAACAACGTTGCTCTCACTCACACCGCTGTTCACGCAACGGCAAATAATGGGGGGCACCTTCTCGGCGTGGTCGCCGATTGCCGCGCTGATGCGTACCGGCAAACTGAATCCGCCGGCATTGTGGGGGTTGAGCGAAGAGCAGGACGACCTCGCGCTGTTTGGCATTCCACTCGAAAAATTATCGGATGCCAAACTGTTCGAGTACTGCCAACGCTACAACATCACGACGATTGTCGCGAGCGCAAACGATTTTCAAACGCGCACCTGGCTCGATACATCAGCACATTTCAAATCGTACTATAACAATGGATTCTTGTTCGTCTATCGCGTCAACGATTACGAAAATAGTTGGCTCGCCACGCGCAACGCGAACGTTGAATTGATCACATGGCGCGACGACGAAATCGTGATGCGGGTGCATTCGGCAAACGACAATGCGCGCGTCACAGTTAAAATCGCGGCGTACCCGCTCTGGCGCGCAACAACTGATCGCGGGCAAGCGTTGACGATCACACACGATGCGATGGGCTTGCAAGAAATCACTCTGCCGCGCGGCGACACCTACACGGTGACGTTGCGTTATACGCAAGACACGAGCACACAAATCGGCAACGGCATTTCAATGCTCGCTTTGCTCGGCATTGTCGCGGGCATTGTTTTCGTTTCCGCGCGCCGATTTTGACATTGCCGGTCATCGGCATTACAATCACACCAGTTCTTGATGAGGAGGTTGAAATGAGGTTTGAACCACAGGACATTATCATCATCGCATTCGTCGCGTTTTTGATTTTCGGCGGCGCGGCGCGTCTGCCCGAAACGATGCGCGCAGTCGGCAAAGCGATTCGCGAATTTCGCGGCGCGCTTGCCAGTGACGACCCCGCTCCCACTCCCGCACCCAAAGAAATCACCGCTCCTGCCAACGATTCCACCAAACCGGCGTAACAACGTATGGTCTGGCTCCAATTCACGATCTGTGCCGCACTCATCGTCGTTGCCGGTAATCAGCTTTCCCAACAAGGCGATGTGCTCGCTGAAAAATCCGGCTTGGGTCGGTCGTGGATTGGAGCGGTCTTGCTTGCCAGCGTTACCTCTCTGCCCGAGCTTGTCACCGGCACAAGCGCGATTGCGCTCGTGGGCGAACCGAACCTCGCGGTCGGTGGCATGCTCGGCAGTTGCCGCTTTAATCTCGTCCTGCTTGCCGTGCTCGACCTATTTTATCAGCCGCGCGCCGCACTGAACGACGCACACGAAGGACACACACTCTCGGCAAGTTTTGGCATTCTCCTCATCGGCATTGTTTCGGTGCGTTTGCTCGTGGGCAACGCCTGGCACGAGTGGACCCTGGGTTGGGTCGCGCCGACGAGTTTGCTCATCCTGATT
>CAZPIR010000439.1:0-3887 GCA_964586085.1 uncultured Anaerolineaceae bacterium
TTGCCCATCATCGGCGTCGGCGGAATTTTTTCGGCGCAAGACGCAATGGAAAAATTGGACGCGGGCGCGACCTTGATCCAGGTTTACACCGGCTTGGTTTATCGCGGACCTGGACTCGTGCGCGAAATCAATCTCGCATTACTGAACCGGTACAGATAGCGAACCACTCTAGATTTCTTGTCGAAATCCGTTCGTCCACCGTCGCCCGCGCGCGTGCCTGTTGCACCGCCGGGCGATATTTTTTGATTGACTATTCCAATTGTTAGTATGATTCGAGCCGTACAATTTGGTTTTGACAAGTTGAGGATTTGTTATACTATATGCATTGTATATAGCAATCTATTTCGCGGGATTCTATAGGAGGTGGACGGACATCCAATCCTCTGCGTCGCAAAAGCAAATTGCAACCTCAACGATCAACCACTCGCCAAACCCAACTCACTTGGCGCGGCGATCAAATTCCCAAGTCAAAGGAGACAAGAATGCAAAAGAGATTTCTCAACATCAATGGCTCGAACCGAACGGTAATTGTTAGTCCCGACACGTCGCTCGGCGATGTCCTGCGCCGGCAAATGCTCTTGACCGGCACCAAGGTCTCGTGCAACGATGGACATTGCGGCGCGTGCTCGGTGATCGTGGATGGCAAGCTCACGCTCGCGTGCGTGACCAAGATGAGCCGCGTGCCGGAGAATGCCAAGATCGTGACGGTCGAAGGCATCGGCACGCCGGAAAAACCACACCCCATTCAACTCGCGCTCGTCGCGGCAGGCGCGGCACAATGCGGTTTCTGCACACCCGGGTTCGTAGTTTCGATCAAAGCCCTGCTCGATCAAAATCCCAACCCCACCCGCGAACAAGTGCGCGCCTGGTTCACGCAACATCACAACGCCTGTCGTTGCACCGGCTACAAGCCGATGGTGGATGCCGTGATGGAAGCCGCCAAAGTTTTGCGCGGCGAAGCGAAACGCGAGGACCTGGAATTCAAGATGCCGGCGGACGGGCAAATTTGGGGTAGCAAGTATCCGCGACCAACCGCGATGGCAAAAGCAACTGGCACGTTGGATTACGGTCAAGACCTGGGTCTTAAGATGCCGCCGGGCACGTTGCAACTTGCGCTCGTGCAAGCTAAGGTCTCACATGCCAACATCCTCTCGATTGACACCTCGGAAGCCGAAAAGATGCCCGGCGTCGCCAAGGTAGTGACACATAAAGACATCAAGGGCAAGAACCGCATCACCGGTTTGATTACGTTCCCCACAAACAAGGGCGATGGTTGGGATCGCCCCATTCTCTGCGACAAAAAAGTTTTCCAGTACGGCGATGCCATTGCGATTGTTTGCGCTGACACCATCGAGCAAGCCAAAGCCGCCGCAGATAAAGTCAAGGTTCAACTCGAAGAGTTGCCCGCGTACATGAGCGCGCCCGCCGCAATGGCAGACGATGCCATCGAAATTCATCCTGGGACGCCAAATGTGTACTTTGAACAAAAAATCGCCAAGGGCGGCGAAACGAAGCCCGTTATGGAATCGGCGCCGTATGTTGTGCAAGGCAATTTCTATTTGCAACGCCAACCGCATCTTACGATTGAATCGGACATGGGCTTTGCATATTACGACGAAGAAGGTCGTCTCACGATTCACTCGAAATCCATCGGCTTGTTCCTGCACCTCTACATGATCGCCCCAGGTCTCGGCGTCGAGCCAGACAAATTGCGGCTCGTGCAAAATCCGGCAGGCGGCACGTTCGGTTACAAATTCTCGCCGACGATGGAAGCGTTGCTCGGCGCGGCGTGTATCGCCACTAATCGCCCCGTGTATCTCGAGTACGATTATCAACAATACATGCAATATACTGGCAAGCGCTCGCCCTTCTGGATCGACATGAAGATGGCAGCGGACAAGAGTGGCAAGATCGTTGCGATGGAAACCGACTATTCGGTCGATCATGGTCCGTACTCCGAATTTGGCGATCTGTTGACGTTGCGCGGTGTACAGTACATGGGCGCGGGGTACAACATCCCGAACATTCGTGGCTTGGGTCGCACCGTCGCGACAAATCACGTGTGGGGTTCGGCGTTCCGCGCGTATGGTTCGCCGCAAGCATTCCTTGCTTCTGAAAGCGTCGTGGACATGCTCGCGGAAAAAGTGGGCATTGACCCGCTCGAATTCCGCGCGTTGAATGCGTATAAACCTGGGGACACAACCCCAACTGGGCAGACTCCTGAAGTCTTTCCGTTTAAGGATATGTTCGACAAACTGCGCCCGCTTTACAAAGAAGCTGTGGCGAAAGCGAAACGCGAATCTACGCCAGAGAATAAAAAAGGCGTTGGCATCACGGTTGGCATCTATGGCTGCGGTCTCGATGGTACGGACGCGGCTGAAGCATCGGTCGAACTGACCAAAAGCGGTGTCACCATTGCAACGACCTGGCAAGATCACGGTCAGGGCGCAGACATGGGCGTGCTCGGTACCGCGCACCAAGCGTTGCTCCCGCTCGAACTCGAACCCAGCCAAATCAAACTGGCGTTGAACGACACAAGCTATGCCCCGAACGGCGGTCCTTCGGGCGGCAGTCGTTCCCAGGTTGTTATCGGCAATGCGATCAAGAATGGTTGCGAGCAATTAGTCGCCGCGATGCGCAAGCCGAATGGTGGATTCCGCACTTACGATGAAATGGTCGCCGAAAAAATCGCGTTGAAGTACGCGGGCAAGTGGACGGCGAGCATGGCATCGAACTGCGATGCGAATGGTCAAGGCAATCCGTTCTCAGTGTACATGTACGGTTTGTTTATGGCCGAGGTCAGCGTCAACACCAAGACGGGCAAGACCACCGTTGAAGGCATGACGGTAATGGCGGATGTCGGCAAGATCAACAACAAACTCGTCGTGGATGGACAAATCTATGGCGGCGTCGCGCAAGGCATCGGTCTGGCATTGTCGGAAGATTTTGAAGACATTCAAAAACATTCGACGATGTTGGGCGCAGGCATTCCGTACGCCAAGGATATTCCCGACAAATTCGACATTCACTATTTCGAGAACCCGCGCGAGAACGGACCGTTCGGCGCGGCTGGCGTTGGTGAATTGCCGTTGACTTCGCCGCACGTCGCGGTCATCAACGCGATTTACCATGCGACGGGCGTCCGCATCACACACCTGCCGGCGTATCCCGAAAAAGTTTTGGAAGGTTTGAAGAAACTTGCGGCAGGCAAGGTTCCAGCGTAATCAGTTTGAAAAATGTGGGACGGGCAAGTTCGCCCGTCCCACAGAAAATTGTTATGACTGTAATTGACGATTTGCTATCATCGGTTTACAATCTTCCCGACTCGCCAGTCAACCAACTGCGGGTCGGATTGTTTTGGACTGGCGTCTATGGCACGCAACTAGGGCTTGCCTCGACGCAAAACGACGCGACGTGTTGTTACGCGCAAGAGGTGCAGGGCGTCGGCACGTTGCACACCAAAACCGTACACGAGTTGGCGACAATGCTCGGTTCACCGCATCCCGTCGAATCCAGTATCGGAATGGCGGCGCTCAATGCGCTCATCCCAGCAAACACGTCCGCAAGCGTCGAGTTGAACGCGCGCGATTTGTTGATGGATCGCGGGCGCAATAAAAACGTTGTCACGATTGGACATTTTCCCTTCACCGATTTGTTGCGCGATGTCGCGGCGCAAACCTGGGTCTTGGAATTGAATCCCAGCCCTGGCGATGTGCCCGCCGAACGCGCGCCCGAGTTGCTCCCGCAAGCGGACGTGATCGGTTTGACAGCGACAACGTTATTGAACGGCACATTTGAAAACCTCGCCAAATATTTTCCATCGCACGCGCTCGTGGTAATGCTGGGACCCAGCACGCCGCTCAGCCCTGTCTTGTTCGATTATGGCG
>CAZPIR010000440.1:0-3849 GCA_964586085.1 uncultured Anaerolineaceae bacterium
CACCTTGACCCAGGAGCCATCCCGGCAACAACTCGCCCACGAGTTGTGCGCTTGGCAACGTTCCTGGGAAATGCGCATCCAGGCACTGGCTCAATCGATTGCCAGCGACCGCACCTCCATTACCTTTACCACATCCCAATCCCTGAGAGAGAGGTAACATGGACGAAACAACTTTGATGGCAAAGCTGGTCCAAGAAATGCTCGACGCGGCATCCAGCGCGCGAGCGCAGAGCATCCGCGTCGTCAATCTCTCCGTGTGCGATGAACGCATAGACGTGAACAAGCTCATGCACGCCTTTGATACGCTCACGTTCACGACCATCGCGCACGGCGCACGCCTGCGCGTTCGCCGCGATGAGTCAAGCACGCTAGACGCGACGCTGGACTCGCTTGCCCTGCCCAAGGCACCTGACCCGATTCACATGGACAGTTTGGAATTGGGTTAGCCGGTTCGGACAATTGAATACCCTAAACAAAATCGCCGATCACCTCGGCGGTTTTGTTTTTCTCGGCACTCGTGCTATACTCGCAGTATGCAAATCGGAATCATTGGCTTGCCCAACGCAAGCAAAACAACCATCTTTAACGCGCTGACGCGCGGACAAATCGAAACGGCGGCGTACTCGTCCGGCAAGCTCGAAGTTCACACCGCGATGGTGGACGTGCCCGACCCGCGCGTGGACATTCTCTCGAAAATGTTCATGCCGCGTAAAACGATTCGCGCCCAGGTGCAGTACAACGACATCGGCGGACTCTCACGCGGCATCGGCGAAAAAGGCGGGATGGACGGCACGCTCCTCAATCACATCACTCAAAACGATGCGCTCTTACACGTCGTCCGGGCATTTGAAGACGAGAACGTGCCGCACATCGAAGATACAATTGACCCGGCGCGCGACCTGGAAATTCTCGACACCGAGTTGATTCTCTCCGACCTCGTGATTGTCGAACGCCGACTCGAACGGATGCAGGCACAGTTGACCAAACGCGGCGGCACACAAGCCGAACGGGATGCCATCGTCAAAGAGCAAGCCGTCGTCGCGCGCTTTCAGCCGCAACTCGAAGCCGGCAAACCTCTCCGCGATTTGGACTTGAGCGAGGACGAATTGAAACTCGTCCGCAATCTCGCGCTCGTCACCATCAAGCCAATGCTCGTCGTGTTCAACACCGGCGACCGCGCTGTAAGCGATCCCAGTTCGATTGCCCAGTACGCACACAAGCACACGATGCTCGCCACCTTGCAAGGCAAGCTCGAAATGGAACTCGCGCAAATGTCGCCCGAAGATGCAACCGAATTTTTGAAAGAGTACGGCATCGAGGAACCTGGCTTGTCGCGCGTGATTCGTTTGTCGTACCAACTGATGGGCTTGCAATCCTTTTTTACCGTCGGCGAAGACGAAGTGCGCGCGTGGACGATTCCCGTCGGCGCGACCGCCGTGGATGCCGCCGGCACCATTCACACTGATCTCGCGCGCGGGTTCATTCGCGCCGAAACGATTTCGTACGCCGATATGATCGCGTGCGGCGACATGGCAGAGGCGCGCAAGCGCGGTGTCCTGCGGCTTGAAGGCAAAGAATACCTTGTCAAAGACGGCGACATTCTTTCGATTCGTTTCAACGTGTCAAAGAACGAATAAAGATAAACCAAAGGCTGAGTGAGGAACGCTCACGCCCACGACTCCGAGTTCGCGCGCGTGAGCGTTTTTTTTGTGAGCTTGTTTTGATTTCTAACGGCGGTCGGCGGTCTGTCGTCGGCAGTCGTACCTAGGAGTGATTCAATGACTGATCATCTAACCCAACTGCGCGAGATGCGCGAGCGCGCGGTGCAAGGCGGCGGCGCGGAACGCATCGCGGCGCAACACAAGCGCGGCAAAATGACCGCGCGCGAACGTCTCGCGTTGTTACTCGACAAGGATTCGTTTCAGGAACTCGGCGCGCTCGCCACACACAACGTCACCGATTTCGGCATGGACGAACAACGCTTTCCCGGCGATGGCGTCGTCGCCGGTTTCGGCAAAATCAGCGGGCGGCGCGTCGCCGTGTTCGCGCAAGATTTTACCGTGCTCGGCGGTTCGTTTTCCGAAGTGCAATCGCAAAAAATCACGCGCATCCAAGACCTGGCACTCGACAGCGGCATCCCGATCATCGGGCTGAACGATTCCGGCGGCGCGCGCATCCAGGAAGGCGTGCGTTCCCTCGCGGCGTACGGCGAAGTGTTCACACGCAACGTCTTGTCGTCCGGCGTCATTCCGCAAATTTCCCTCATCCTGGGTCCCTGCGCCGGCGGCTCGGTCTATTCGCCTGCGCTCACCGATTTTGTGATCATGGCGCAGAATACGAGTTTCATGTTCATCACCGGACCCGAAGTCATCAAAGCGGTCACCGGCGAAGAAGTGAATTTCAACGACCTGGGCGGCACGATGGTGCACAATGCGAAAAGCGGCGTCGCGCAATTGATCGCCGAAGATGAAACGCAAGCCATCGAGTTGACCAAGTTGTTGTTGAGTTATCTGCCGCAGAACAACACCGAAGACCCGCCCCAGGTCGCGCGGTACGATTCGCCCGACCGCATCGAAGAATCCCTCAACTCGGTTATTCCGGCGGATGAAAACGAGCCGTACGATATGCACGAAGTCATCGAAGCGATTGTGGATCGGCACAGTTTTCTCGAAGTGCATCCGTACTATGCGCGCAGTGCGCTTGTTGGCTTTGCGCGGCTCGATGGCTACCCGGTTGGCATCGTCGCAAACCAGCCCGCGCACCTTGCCGGTGTGCTCGACATTGATTCGAGCGACAAGATCGCGCGCTTTGTCCGGATTTGCGATGCGTTCAACCTGCCGGTCATTACGTTCGTGGACACGCCGGGTTATTTGCCGGGTGTAGACCAGGAACACTATGGCATTATCCGCCATGGCGCAAAAGTGATCTTTGCCTTCTGTGAAGCCACCGTGCCAAAAATTTCGATTGTCACGCGGAAAGCGATTGGCGGCGCGTACATCGCAATGAGTTCACGCCAGATGCGCTGCGACCTCGCGTTCGCGTGGCCCTCGGCGCAAATTGCGGTGATGGGCGCCGACGGCGCAACACGCATTTTACGTCGCCGGGATATCGCCGCCTCGTCCGACCCCAAAGCCGTCGAGCAAAAATTCATTCAAGAGTACCGCGAAAAATTCTTCAACCCGTACACTGCCGCCAACATGGGACAGATTGACGAAGTCATCGAGCCAAAAGAAACGCGTCCGCGTTTGATTCGCGCGCTCGAAGTTTTGCGAACCAAAGTCAAACAAAACCCACCGAAAAAACACGGCTTGATGCCGGTGTAATGCACTAGTCAGTAGTCAGTCGCCGGATTTTTTCTGACCTCGGACAACTGACGAGTAAATGCTGGATACTGAAAATGGACTCGATCAACATTGGTTTACAACTCACCGTTTACGGCATGGGCTTGGTGTTTCTCTTGCTCAGCGTGATGGCGATTGGCATTGCGCTTGTCACTCGCTTGGATCACGGCGAGCCCCAGGTCGCCGAACCTGAAGCGCCGGTTTATCCGGCTGGCTTGGATGCGGACGCCGTGTCCGCGATCACGATTGCGGTCATGTCACATCGCATTCACTTGCGCCAGCAAGCCGCGCCCGCCGTGCGCGCGCACAAACCTGGGACGCTTCCCAGTCGCTGGGTTGGCGCGGGACGCGCATTGCAAAATCATTCCTGGCATCCCGGTCGGAGGACACAATGAGACGTTATACCTTGAAAGTAAAAAACAAAGAATACACGATTGACGTGCAAGATATTTCAGCCACCGAGTTTCGCGTGGTGCTGAACGAGCAGGCGTACGATGTGCAACTGTCC
>CAZPIR010000441.1:0-334 GCA_964586085.1 uncultured Anaerolineaceae bacterium
CTGGGTTTTGAAACGATCATCTATCCGCGCTTGCATACCACGCATCGTGTCATTACTTTGACCGATCAAGGGATAGAGCGCATTGAAAACGGAAATCGCAGAGACCACCCCGGCGATAATCAACAAGGCGGTCACGATCATCTTATCCAAGGTTTGCCTCCTCGATAATCTGCAGGGCTTCTTCGCCGTCCGCCGTGCGATCTACCAATTCGTCGAGCTTGAGCACCGCATCCAAGACCTGAGTTAGCGGCGCTTTGATCGGACCGTTATCTTCGTTTCTTGCAACCAGGTCAATCAATAATTTGCGATCTGCATCCTGTAAATAACCGCGTTC
>CAZPIR010000441.1:344-3796 GCA_964586085.1 uncultured Anaerolineaceae bacterium
TGAACAAGGTTATCAGCCGACCCACGCGCCCGCTCCCCAACCGTTCGATATTTCCTTTTGCCCAGGTCTCCAATCGTTTGAGGTGATCTTGATATTCTTCACCGGCAAGGTCACTCTGCGCTTTGCGAATTTCGGCAACGGAAACTTGCTTAATGACGGGCGCGGGTGCTTCGACGGGCTTGTTCGCCGCGGCTTGTGCGGCTTGTGCCGCCTGTGCCGCGTACTGCGCGATAATATGTTCTTGCACCTCGGTCAACGTGCGCTGAATTTCATTCTTGAGCACCCGCATTTCCAATTCCAGAGTTTTGATCCGCTGTTCTAGTTCCACCGTTCCGTCTCCATCCCTTTTGCAGGGCTAGCGATTGAGCCAATCCCATTTAGTTGCGAGTGAATCTAAATATAGTCTCGCCTCAAATAATAACCGCGAGTAGCGGGCGATTCAATGGTGTCCGTGTACTATGTCCCAAGTCCTACTCGCGGTTATGTTTTATCTGGTTAAAAATCCGTCCTGGTTAATTTGTTTTAGGTTCGCCTGGTCGCGGTGGCGTCGAAGCCAACTTGGCACGCAAGGCATCCACTGTTTGCTTGACACTATCGGATGGAATAATTTCTTCCGAACGCAAACTGGGATAATAATGCACCAACACTTGCTCCTGAATTTCCAAGAGAATGCGTTGCATATCCTGTTTCAAAATCTTGACTTCATATTCAAGCGTTTTGACCCGTTGTTCTAAATCTGATCGGTCTGCCATTGTTCCACCTTTCGTTGCAAACTTTGCAATCAGCATATCACGCTGGCGGGCTAAATTCAATCAACCACAAGGCACAAGAGCGCACGCCGAAAGTACTAGCGCGATGTTCCTACCTGGGCACGCCATTGCTTTAATAAATCGTTCAACTGCGCTTTGGCATCGTCGGGCGCGAGATCAAAAGCAAGTTCACCTTGGCGAATTGCCGCGCGCAAATCACCCGTCTGCTGATAAATCAACGCGAGATTCTTGTGCGCTTCCCAAACATTCGGCGCGTCGGGTGCGATTTCGGTAAACCGCGTAAACGCCTTGATTGCATCGTTTACACGACCGGCTTGATAGTACGCGAACGCAAGCGAGCTGTAGGCTTTGGACGCGTTGGGGTATTTTTGAATTGCTTGTTCCAGCGTTGCAATCGTTTGGTTCCAATCGCTAACCCGTTTGTACGCCTCACCGAGCGCGAGATAATTATCGAGCGATTGGTTGAGGGTGAACGCTTTTTGATACGCGGCTAAACTCGCGCTCCAATTTTCTTGCTTGGCGTACACCGCGCCGATGCCCGCGTATGTTTCATCAAATCCTGGGTCCAGTTTGAGCGATGCATTGTACTTGTCCAGCGCGCCCGTTGGATCGCTACGATAATCCAAAACAAATTTCGCCCACTCGTTCAACAGCACCACATTCGCTGGGCTGAGCCGAAACGCTTGCGCGTAATACTGGTCCGCCGTGTTGGCAAGCTGTTTGCGACTGTCCGTCGTAAGGGGCAAAGCCGGCAAATAAAAACGTGCGAGGTTGATCGAATGATCGGCAAACAGGGGATTGAGTTCACGCGCGCGCAGTAACATCGCCTGTGCGGCAAGCAAGACATCATTACGATTCAAGCCGACGAGTGTCGGCACATCAAGCGCGAAAATATCACCCAGGTTGGTGCGCGCATTGAATCTACCCGTCTCTTCATTACGCGCCGTGTCCGAGAGCTTGGCGAGTGCGCGCCCGAACAGTTGAAAATAAATATCTTCGTTCGGCGATAAACGAATCAAGGTCGGATACAACGCAACCGAGGCACGCCAATCGTTGCGTTGCCCGTACCGTTCCGCCAAACGCAACACAATGTCGGCGCGCAAGGGATTGAGATTGAACGTCGTGTTCCACACAAACGCGACAACGAGCGCGGCGCACAACGCGACCCAGCTTGCGCGATTGATCACCCACACACGCGATAGTTCGCGCGCGCGCATCAAGCCGAACACCATCAAGGCGAGCCACCCAAGCAACGCGATGAAAAACGTGTTGAGCAAGTTGACAAATTGATTTGCGTACGCGTCCAGTTGTTCGACCACGAGCGTCTCTTGCGATACGCGCGCAATGTCGCTAATCTGCCAGATGAGTGCGATGGAAAAAATCGCGGCGAGACCGAACGCCGTCATCCCGACCTGCACGACCATTCTCGCGCGGCGAAATTCCACCCACACACTAGCGAGCATGAACGCAAACGTCGCGCTCAACAAACCCAGGACTGCGAACGAAGGCGCACCGCGCACCATGCTCAGCGCGCGCCACAATATTGCGAACGGGTCAAGAATGCCTTCGGTAAAAATCACAAAATTGAATAAATTGCAAATGAGCACCAGCGATGCCAAAGCACCATAGACCAGCGCGTTATTTTGTTGCGCCAATACCGTTGGCTCTTCGGTAGCAAATTCGCGCGCGCCCAATGCAACAATCAACGCGGTCAAGACCCAGAACAAGGTTCGCGTTGCGGCAACCGCAATGCCGAATTGGATTTCAGCATAGTGCGCTAGAACACCTGTCAACATTGCCGCAAGCAACAATTGATTGGCACGTGAAACCTGGCTCTCGCCCACAACACGTGCCTGAAAACCGAATCGCGCAAGGTAAATTGCAACAGCGGCAAGCGTACCCAAAGGCATTGCTAAACCCAGGTACTCGGCTCTGCCAATCGCCACCATACCCAGTGCGCCTGCCACACCCAAGCTCACCCACAACCCAATAAATAAATTGCGTTCGCGATCAGCGCCCATCAAACCGAGCGCGCGCAAGGCATAAATGCAAATACTGAGGAAAAGAAATTGGTATGCGAGGAAACCCAAAACACCCACCGTCGCGAGCGCGTTCCAGGTTTCATTGTGACTGCGGTCAAGCATTTCGTCGCGCACCCCAAAGTTACGCATTGCCGGCGGATAGAATTGCGTGAACGTTTCGAGAAACAAGTCGGGACCATAACCGAACAGAGGACGTGCCACATTCAACACATCCGGCGTGCCATCCGGAAATTGCACCGGCATGTGTGGCGTAACCAGTTGGCTCGCACCACGCCAGTACCACAAACGCGCATCGACAGAAGAACCTGGATCCGGCGCAAGGTTCACGAGCCGACCTAGACCGGGGTCACTACGCAAAGCAATCAGCGGTGACCCTGGCAAGTTGATCACAAGCAATGTGGCGAACGCGACCACACCGGTTATCACGATCACACGAATCCAGTTCGTTCGCCGCGCCAAGGCACTGAGCAACAATGCCAAGAGCACCAAACCTGCCAGCCATCCCACAAATGGTCCACGACTGCCGGACAAGACAATCGCCATTAATTGCAACAATGCGACGAGCGCGTACATAATCGTTTCTGCGTTTAAAAATTTTTTACCCGTCTGTGCCGCTCTCACCAATTTGCCCGCCGCTAGA
>CAZPIR010000442.1:0-3790 GCA_964586085.1 uncultured Anaerolineaceae bacterium
ACACGCGCTCGGCGTTTTGGCTCGGCATTCCAACGAATCGGTATATGCTCGGCGCATTTGCGTTGTGCGGCGCGTTCGCCGGAATCGCTGGCGTCGTTCAATCCGCCGGCGTGTGGGCGCGTCTGATTCCCTCGATCTCCGGCGGTTATGGGTATCTCTCGATTCTCGTCGTCCTGCTATCCAACTTTCAAGCTATCGGCGTGCCATTTGTCGCGTTCTTTTTCGCCGCACTACCCAAGGCCAGTGTGTCGCTTCCGCTCGATCTGCAAATTGATTCCGCGCTCGGCGGCGTCCTGCAAGGGATCATCGTGTTGCTCGTCGTGTTGAGTCAGGGCGTTCGCGCCAAAGTGCAAAAGTGAGTTGGTTCGATAGTGCGTTAGTTGGTGCGCCAATCTACCATCGCACTATCGAACAGGAAAAACTATGGATACTTCACTTATCATTCTTACGCTCGCCTCCGTCCTTGCCGACAGTTCGCCGCTCGTGTTTGCGGTGATTGGCGAGACGCTGTCCGAAAAAGCCGGTGTCACCAACCTTTCGCTCGATGGCACGATTTTGTTGAGCGCCATGGTCGGCTTTGCCGTCGCTTTCACAACCGACAATTTGTATCTCGCGTTCCTCGCCGCGATGTTGGTCGGCGCGTTGATCGCCGCGCTGATTGCGTTTTCGAGCATTGTGCTCAAGCTCGATCAGATCGCCGTCGGTTTCATCCTGACTTTATTGTGCGGCGATTTGAGCACGTTCTTTGGCAATCCGTTCGTCCGCAAGCCGTACGAAGGCGTGCAGAATTTTCCGATCCCCTTGCTCGCGGATATTCCGGTGATCGGTAAAATTTTCTTTAATCAAAACGTCGTCGTGTATCTCAGCGTCGTTTTGATTTTTGCGGCGTGGTGGTGGATTTATAAAACGCAACTCGGCTTGAAACTGCAAGGCATTGGCGAAAAACCGGCGGCGGCGTTTGCGCGCGGCACGAACGTAAATTTGCAACGCTTCATCTACACGATTCTGGGCGGCGCGCTTGTCGGCTTTGGCGGCGCGGCGTACTCGTTGTTTGTGAAACTGGGTTGGAGTTATCACCACACGTACGGGCTAGGTTGGATCGCGCTTTCGATTGTGATCTTTGGCGGCTGGCATCCGATTCGCGCGGCGATTGGCGCGTACATTTTCGGCGGGCTGCAATGGGTCAGCGGCTTGAGCCAGAGTATTCCCGCGTTCGCCAACGTGCCGACCCAGGTTTTTCAAACCGCGCCGTTCGCGTTGATGATTGTTGCCCTGCTCATCGTAAGCAACGAACAGATTGATCGCTTTTTCAGTGGCTCGCCCGTGTCGCGCAAAATTTGGAATTCGCTACGCGGCACGCCACCTGGCGCGTTGGGCAGTGTGTTCGAGCAGGAGTAAAAAATGCGCCGCGCGCTCATCGTCATTTTGAGCGGCTTGCTCGTCGCGTGCGCGAACATGACCCCGACATCAATCCCGGTTCCCACGCCGACGCCAATAGCAACAGGTAACGTAATTCCCGCGCCGAATCACTCGGCGGAAATTCTTGTCGGCGTGCTCGATAGTTTGCAAGTCGAAGCGCATTGGTTGCCGAATGTGCGCGTGAATTGGCAAACCGGCGAGCCGACTGGCAAAGCGGCTACAAGCAACACGACGCATTGTAGCGCGTTCGTCGCCGCCGCCGCGCTCAAACTTGGCGTGTACATCTTGCGTCCGCCGGAACACGCGACGCTGATGTTGGCGAACGCGCAAAATGATTGGTTGAACAACGCGAGCGCGACCCAGGGTTGGGAACGCCTCGCCACTCGCGCTGAGGCGCAATCGCGCGCGAACCTAGGTTGGCTTGTCGTCGCGAGTTACAAAAATCCCGACCCAGCCAAGCACGGACATATTGCCATCGTGCGTCCCAGCGCCAAAACCTGGGATGCCGTGCTCGCCGATGGTCCGCAAATTATTCAAGCCGGCTCGACTAATTACAACAGCACAACGTTGCACGTTGGATTCAAAGGTCATCCGACGGCATTGAAGAAAAATCAAATTCAGTTTTTCGCGCATCGGCTCAATTTTTGATTTTACCATGGAACCATTTTATCAAGCCTTGTTCGACGTGCTCGCTAAAAATCAACCTGCCGCGATCGCGACGGTTGTCAAAACACGCGGCGCCAGTCCGCGCAATGCCGGCGCGAAAATGCTCATCTATCCCGATGGCGCGATTGTCGGCACGATTGGTGGCGGCGCAATGGAACACCGCGTCATCGAACAAGCGCAAGTCGTGATCCGCGATGGCAAACCGCGCTATCTCGATATGACACTCTCGAACGAGCAACGCGGCGACCCGATGATTTGTGGCGGCGAGATGGACATTTTTATCGAGCCGCTGGCGAATACGCCCGCGCTCGTGATTGTCGGCGCGGGACACGTCGGCGCGGCAGTGGCGGAACAGGCACACCTGCTCGGCTTTCGCGTCACGATTCTCGATGACCGCGCGGAATTGGTGACGCCGGAAAAATTTCCGCACGCGGACGAACGCATCACCGGCGACCTGGTCGCCGAAATTGCCAAGCTTGCCATCACGCCGCAAACGTACATCGTGCTCGTCACGCGCTTGCACACACTCGACGCGGCATTGCTCGGCGCGGTTGTCGAAAAGAACGCGGCATACATCGGAATGCTGGGGAGCAAACGGCGCGTCATCACGGTGCTCGATTCGCTCAAAGAAAAGGGCGTGAGCGAATCGGCGCTTGCGCGCGTCCACGCGCCGATTGGGTTGGAGATTCACGCCGAGACGCCGCAAGAGATCGCAGTGAGCATTATGGCGGAAATCATTCAGGTTAAAAGGAAAAAGTAGAAAGGAAAAAGTGAGACGTGATGCGTGAAACGTGATGAGCAAGATTCACGCACCGCGCACCACACATCACAAAGACCTATGTGGGAACAGTTCATCACCGTTAATTCGATTGACCAAGCACTCGATTTATTGGCGATACACGGTAGAGATGCGCGGCTCATCAACGGCGGCACCGATTTGATTTTGGAAATCGAACGCAAGGTGCGCGCGCCAAAAATCGTGATTGATGTGAGTCGCATTCCTGGGTCGGACGAAATTCGATTTGAGGATGGCGCGTTTCATCTCGGCGCGAGCGTGACGCACAATCAGGTCGTCGCCGATGCGCGTTTGCGCGAACATGCGTACCCGCTCGTGCGCGCGTGCTGGGAGGTCGGCGCGCCGCAAATTCGCAATCGCGGCACGGTTGCCGGAAATTTGATTACGGCATCGCCAGCGAATGACACGATCACACCTCTGCGCGCGCTCGGCGCGTGGGTTACTTTGCAAAGCAAGCAACGCGGCAAACGCGAACTCGACCTCGAAGAATTTGTGCGCGGCGTCCGCAAGACCGCGCTCGAGCCGGACGAAATGCTCACCGATATTTCGTTTCCCGCTTTGAAAGCAAATGAACACGGCACATTTATCAAACTGGGTCTGCGTCGCGCGCAAGCCATTTCCGTTGTGAACGTCGCCGTTGTCCTGGGTTTTGAGCAATCCAAAATCGCGAGTGCGTGGATCACAATGGGTTCGGTCGCACCGACGATTGTCGCCGCGACTGAGGCGCAACAATTTCTCATCGGCAAAACGCTCGACGACGAAACGATTGAGCAAGCCGGTGTGCTCGCGATGAACGCCGCGCGTCCGATTGACGACATTCGCGGCACAGCGGATTATCGCCGCGAGATGGTGCGCGTGCTCACGTCGCGTGCTCTGCAACAACTGCGTGACGGAAACGAACGAGATGAT
>CAZPIR010000443.1:0-3782 GCA_964586085.1 uncultured Anaerolineaceae bacterium
TCCGTAATTCTCTGTTTCCACCCCATCAAATGCGAGAATCTGCTCAAAATCAGCCACCTGTGCCCGAACCCGCCAGGCAATCGTCGGGGAAGCAAGCACCACCTCGTTAGGTTGCACGCGCAGATTTACAAAATCGGTTATCGCAACCGCATCGGAAGGTTTGGTTGCCAACACAGAATCGAGGCGCGTGGCGCGGGGTGCCTCGTGGCTGGAAACGAAATAAAAATCCCAGGCGCTCATCCAAAGTAAAGGCGCAAAAAGTAATCCGCCAATCGCAATACCGATTAGGAGGTTTAGCAAAACATGAAATCGCCTCAGCAAAGGAAAACGCAATTGCATCACTTTGAATTCAACATCCCATTGTTCGATCAGCCAACGTCTGGCGCGCAAAATAAAAATCGCCGCCCCAAGCGCGATCAAAGGCAATACCTCTAGATAACGATGAAAACTCAATTCGCCTGGCAACATGCGCATCGCATTCACGAGAGTCACAAAAAAAATGAGCAGGGTAATGTTACGAACCCGCCGCTCTTCCAGCAGAAATAAACCGGCAATGCCAAGACCAATCCAAACCGTCCAATCAAGCCAAAAATTATAATTTGAAATCAAATCAAAAATCTGCGTTAGAATAAAACCACCTGTGCGACTCATAATCAAGGTCAGGTCTTGTGACAACTCCGCTGGCGCGAGAAAAAACCAAACACCGAGATATAGCAGTCCTGGAATGACCATAAGCAAGAAAACCCAGCCAATCTGTCGCGGCACATACCACAAGACAACCAGCAATACGCAAACGACAAGCGCCAATCCGGTAAGCGCGGTCAAATAAGCCGCGCCGGTTGCGAGTGCGGCAACAGTCAGCCAACGCGCGCGACGATCATTTGAAAATTTCCACAGCGCCCACCAACACACCACAAAAAATAATGCTTGGAGATTGTAGGCAAAAGCCAGCCGACTGTAAGTTAAAGCATTGGGCATAATCGTCGCGATGAGCGCGGTTAGTAATGCTACGCGCCGGTCGATCATTTGCCGCACCGTCCAATATAACAGAATCGTCGTCGCTAAGCCGACAAGGGCAATCACCAAGCGCGCGGTTGAAATATCATAGCCCCAAATTGAAAACGCACCGATCAACAAAAAATGAAAGAGCGGAACACGTGCCGCTACCAGCGGCGTCCCAACAATCGCAAAATACTGACCGCGCCCTTCCGCCAAATTGCGTGCGATATTCAAATCACTGCCTTCATCGGGATACCAACCGGGATTCCACGCGAGGTTCATCGTGTGAAGATAGATCGCCAAAGCCGAGAGAGCAACAATAGCAACGAGATGCCACAAGTTTTCATCGCGAAGTAATCGCATCATTCGCATACGAATCCTCCGACCCTTTTTGCCGCGCCAACATGAATAGGATCACTATCGTCAACAATGCCGCCGCAGCATCGCTCGATTGCCACGCCGCAATCGCAAAAGTAATCCACGAGAAAATCGTCACGCCGATCAAAACACGCGGGCGTTGAAGCATGACAAGCAAGGGCGTGAGGTTGTACGAAAAAATGTATGGGCTGATCAACATGCCTGTTGTCGCTACAACATCAAAATTATTTTTGCGCCATGCCAAGATCACGAGGATCGCCACCATTATCGCCGTTACCGGCAACCACCACACTGCTGGCAAGAATGAAAACAACCCCCAGAGTGAGGATGAGATTGCCGCACGGGTCCTCTCACCACTGCGCGCAAGTAAACGTTGTACCCAATCGGGTTGCACGATCAGCGAACTAATCAGGATGATGCTCACCAGTGCAAGGAACCAAATCAACTGGCGTGGTTGTTTGCGCCACCATTGCCATAACAGCCACGGCGTCACAAACACTACCAATTGCGGCTTGAGCACTAGAAATGCGAGCGCAATCCCCGCGCCAATGCCAAAGCGTAACACGGCAAAAAGTGCCATCATCACAATATCAACTTGCCCCAACAAAAAAGTCAGCAATATCGGCGCAGACAGAAAAATAAATAACGCACGCCGCCGCATCACTGCAACCAACACGACTGCGTTCAACCCAGTCCACAAGACATGGACTAAGTCGAGCGGCAATGCTGTAAAGGGAATGAATAAGAAATAGAACGGCAATGGATAAAACACTTCGAGATTGGGGATCGAGTACGGATCACGCCCTTGGAAAATCGCTTGCGCCGCCAACCAAAAAATATCAATATCTTTGAACATGTTAGCGCTTTATCTCAAACAACTTGACCGGACGATTCATCGCATCGCGATATTCCGCTACCTCGCTTAGACCGGTCATCGTGGCCTTACCAAGATACAAATCGTGCAGAGGCGCGGGGTGATCGAATTGCAAAACAAGAAAACGTGCGTCGTAGCGTTTCGCCGCCATAAAAATCGCATCCACATTATCCGTTGGGATTGCAATCGCACGAACATGCACGACGTTGTAAAAATTCGGCGGGTCAACGACCATTACCACATCGTTGGGACGCGCGTTGTACTCGAGCCAGACTGAGATCGAGCGATATTCTCTATCTCGCTCATTCCACGCCGGAATGTTGCCGGTGTTGCTGAACACCGCGCCCGCATAAAGATAAACACTGATGAATGCCGCAATCGCGATCAAGCCCCAGCGAAAAACCGGCACGGCTTGCTTGACATTCCAGGTGCGACGTTTGCGTGCAAGCCATTGGACCGCTACGTCAATCCCCGGCGGCGCGAGCACCGCGAAATAGGGAACGAGCGCGGCTCCCGAATGAAACACGGTGCCCCGCCAGCTTGGAAATGTAAACACAAGCGTCATCGAAAAATATAACAAGAGCGTGTACCATACGACCGGTAAAAACTCGATGCGTCGCCGCGTTTGCCGCCACGCGATCAAAATAAACGGCACAAGAAAAAGAATCGGACTGGAAAATAATAGGATGAACAAATTTTGAATCGCCGCACTCGACTTGGAACTGATGATCTTGTCTATGCCCCAAGCCAGGTATCGCGCAGGCGTGAGATCATCGGTGTAACGGAACAGCTCGTCGTAATTCGTTAACCAAATCGTTTTTGTGCCCGCGCTCGGCAATGGCACGCCAATCGCCAGCGTGTTGCGAACGAACCAGGGAGACATGACGACCAAGTAGCCAAGCAAACAGTAACCCGTAAACAGTAACACGGTCTGGACAGTGCGCGTAGATTTTTGCGAAAGCAAAACAACCGGCACGATGGCGAGAAGCAACAATCCATCCGCGCGGGTGAGATGGCTCAAGCCCACAAAAATTCCGGCGGCGAGCCAATCGCGCGCGCGCGCAGTTTCGATACCACGCGCAATAAAAAACAAACTCAAACTGGCAGTCAAGGCATAGACGGTGAAATTATCCGGGCTGACCCAGTAAATAGTATAGAATCCGCTGAACACGGTCAACAGTCCCGCCGCCCAGGCATAATCATCACGCGCGTAAACACGCCGCGCCAAATAAAACGCGAACAAGGGCAAGAGTGACGACAAGAGAATAAACGGAATCTGCGCGACGCGATACGAAATACCGAACAGGACGAACAAGGGCGCAATGAGAAAAGACGGCAGAGGCATCCAGTACAAATTGCTGGGATGCGGCAACCCTGTGGGATTGTCCAAATAATTCCACAACACTTGCTCAACCAAACCCTGCCCGCGCGCCAACTGCGTCGCAACGTGAATCGTGTACGAGGCATCCATATAACCGGCTTGTGTCAACGGCAAAGCGGTCGCCATACGGAATGTGAGCGCAATCAAAAA
>CAZPIR010000444.1:0-3775 GCA_964586085.1 uncultured Anaerolineaceae bacterium
AAACTCACGACGGTCTCGGCGATTTGCGGCACATTGTCGAGCAACCAATCGCCGACCTGGGTGATGGTGCTTGCGCTCGGCGTTTCCTTTTCGCCGGTTTTCGCGAGTTCGCCGCCGAGCAGTTTGATTTGAAACTCTGCCATCTTTGCCGTGTTCGCATCAATCTGTCCGCTGACCTTGCCGAGCGATGCACCCAGCTCGGTCAATTTTTGTTCGATGATTTTCTTGTCGTCCGGCGTCGGCGCGCCCAGCATCGAGGTGATCGTCTGCTGAATGTTCTTGCCGACGGCGACGCCTTGCGCGCCCGCGCCAATGTTGGCGATGATCGCATCGCCGCCAACGGCTTGAGGTAATTCGTCCCACCACGCTTTGGTTGTGCTCATGTGTCCTCCTGAAAAAATACAAACGGGCAGTCGCGATGAACGGACTGCCCGATGAAAAAACATGTTGATTCCGCGCTCATCACGGAATAGCTGATTCAATTGTGCGGCGATTATAACAGAGTTGTTTGTTCAGCGTCAAGGGCTGGTGCGAAAACTTGTTTGACACTCGCGGCGTCGCGTTGTATGATGGGCGGCAGTGATGATAAACCTGGTTTGGTTCCGCGCACATTGGCGACGCGGCTTGCTTGTCGGTGTGGCATTGCTCGCGAGCGGCGTCGCGTGGTTGTACTATCAAGTGGATACACGCTCGCGTTTCGATGCGCCCCAGCGTGCCGATGCAATCATCGTTCTGGGTTCGGCGGTGTGGAAAAATGAGCGACCCAGCCAATCGTTGTATGCGCGCACGCAACATGCTCTCGAATTGTATCGTGCTGGCGCGGCGGAGCATTTGATTTTTTCCGGCGGACTGGGCGCGAATCCACCGAGCGAAGCCGAGATGATGCGGCGCATCGCTTTCGCCTCGCAGATTCCCGCCGACGCCATTGTGCTCGAAGACCAATCGCATTCGACGGAAGAAAACCTGGCAAACTCGAAAGCGATCATGGACGCGCGTGGTTGGCGAACGGCGATCATTGTGAGTGATGCGTTCCATCTTTATCGCGCCGAAATTATGGCGCGTGACATTGGGCTGGTGGCGCACGGTTCGGGCGCGCGCACCAGTGTTCTTTTCACCAATCCGTTTTCACGCACTTGGTACACAGGACGCGAAGCGTTGGCGATGGTGTGGTACTATGGCACGCGCGTCTTTGGCTCGCCGACCTGGTTGTATACATTTTTGAAAACGCGCCAGCAAACAAATAACTGAATGCGCCAATGAAGCAATGAACCAATGAGCAAAAAATGTCACGTATCTGGTTCATTGGAAATTGCCAGATTGGCGCATTGATTTCATCGGAGGATTGATTATGGATCGTGGCGTTCCTTCATCGGCAAGTGAAGACATTGAACTGTACATGCGGACGTACTATTCGCTGTTGCGATCGAGCAGTGAGATTCAAATCAAATCACTCGTCGAAACGCACACACAAATGGATTCGTCTCTGCACACGTACTCGCGCGAGGTTATTCCCGATGTCGCGGCGTTTGTGTACTCGGTCTTGCGCTTGCCAGCGTGCATCAAAGATGTGCGGCTCGTTTTGCTTGGGCAATCCGACGATGTGTTTGACAAGGTCGGTTTAAAAAATGTGATTGAGCAATGGCAAGAGGTTGGTTCGCCGGGACGTCGCCGCAAAATGTACTTTGATGGCGATGAAACACTCGCGGCATTTATCGCGAGCGCGTCGGACATTGACGACCTGATTCCGATTCTCACCGCATTCGAAATCGAGTGGAACAAGCTAAATGATTTGATCAAACAAACCGGGTTGCGCGCGCGCTTGGATGCGATTCTTGTGCGTGGCGGGGTGTTGCAATCGGCAGACCGAGACATGCTCGCGCGCGATTTGCGATTGAGCGCGCCGGATTTGACGACACTCGAAAATATTTGGGGCGGGTCGCTCGCCGCGAACTTGCGAATCATCGCGGACACACGCAAAGAGTTTGCTTTGCGTCTGCTTGCCGGCTCGCTTGTGGATTATCGCAAAGCGACGCGGCACTGGTGGAACAATATCGCGCGCAAGGCGTCCGACATTATCGCAGATCGCCCGGTTTATTTCATCTCATCCAACACGCACAGTTTTGCCAACCTGGTTTCGGGGTATGCTCAAGCGCACGAGGACGATTTGATCGCGTACATTGGCAAGCTGGGACACGAATCGTTGTTGAGCGAGTACCAGGCGATTCGGAGCGAGCAGACCAAGAGCAACAAGGAAAATTTCTTGTACTATGTGCTCAAAAAATATTGCGGTGATCCGGCGAACAAGGCGGCGGCACAAGCCAAAGAACGCGCCGAACTCGAAGCCGGCGTCACATATTTTGACAGCGAGCGTTATCTCGATGTGGATGCCCAGGTCATTGAGTTGAATCGCGTGATTCCTGAACGCTTGGATGCGCGTTTGCGCCGAGCGGGCTTGGAAAAATTGCGTGCGAGCCGTGCGATCATCTTTAACATTGATTATCCGCTCGGACTCGCGGCGTATCAATTGCTTTCGGAAATCGCGCGCAACGTGGATCAGATCAAGGGCATTTACTCGATGGGCAAGTCGGCAACGTTGAACGGGCGCATCGGCGATGTGATTATTCCGAACGTCGTCCACGACGAACACTCGCAGAACACGTACTTGTTCAACAACTGTTTCAATGCGCACGACGTGGCGCCGTACCTGGTTTATGGCTCGGTGCTCGACAATCAAAAAGCCATCACGGTCAAGGGCACGTTCTTGCAGAATCGTCGCTTTATGGAGTTATTCTACCGCGAAGGTTACACCGACATTGAAATGGAAGCCGGTCCGTACCTCTCGGCGGTGTACGAGTTGACAAACCCGCGCCGTTATCCGGTCAACGAAATCGTGCGCCTGTATCAGATTGACCTCGACGTGGGTATTTTGCATTACGCTTCAGACACGCCGTACAGCAAAGGCAAAAACCTGGGTGCGGTGCATCCGTCGTACTATGGCATGGATCCGACGTACGCGACGGCGGTCGCGATCATGCAGAGGATTATCGAAAAGGAAATCACGGGATAAACCAACGCGTCAGGTCAAGCGAGAGACCTGACGCGTTTTTTGTGGCAACAAAATAATCCTGGGTTGAAGCAAGTGCAACCGGTTGACACCTGTTTGTTTTGAGCGTAAGATTTACTCAGCAAAGGAGGGCAAGCCAATGGCAAATGCTTCCTCTGCGCGAAACGCGGAATCTCTCCGCGTGTACCTCCTCGGCGCGTTCCGCGTTGAACGTGGAACGAAACAAGTTGAGTTCCCCACTCGCAAAGTCGAATCGCTCTTTGCGTTCCTCGTGTTGCATCCCGAATCGCATCCCCGCGAAAAACTTGCCGCACTCCTCTGGGGCGACTCGCCCGATGAGCAAGCCCGCCACTCACTTCGCACTGCGCTCGCGACGATTCGTAAAGAATTGGGCGACGATATTTTGTTGGCTGATCGCGAATCAGTGCAGATCAATCCGGCTGTTCCAATCTGGGTTGACGCCTTGCAGGTTTCCGCCGCGAACGAATTGGTCGTCGAAAATTATCAGGGCGATTTACTGCCTGATTTTTACGACGAATGGATTCTGCCCGAACGCGAACATCTCCGTGGGATTTATCTCGCGGCACTGTTACAACTCGCGCAAGCGCATCGCGTGAAAAGCGAATACGCGACGACGATTGAGCTCGCGCGGAAAATTTTGGCGAGCGATCCGGCGAATGAAAAAGCGTACCAACAGATTATCTTTTGCCT
>CAZPIR010000445.1:0-3758 GCA_964586085.1 uncultured Anaerolineaceae bacterium
CGGACCAATTTGAGAATCGTAAAACGATTACGCAGGTAATCAGCGTAGGCGAGTGCTGAGGCGACATCGCTTTCGCAGAGACCGAGTTCTTGCGGCGTGGTCGGTGCGTCAACTTGACGGAGAGAATTTACGAGCACATCCGGTGCAGGCACAGTCGCGGCAATGGCTTGCACTTTATCCCAGGAATCTACAATTTGTTTTTTCAGATGACCCAGGTTTTTATCGTTCAGATCGAGGAATGCCTTGTGGCTCGCAATGATCGCGTCTGCACTTGCGCCGTATCCGGCACGAATCTGCTCGATCATTTGCTCCCGCGTGGGCGACACGATTGAATTCAATCGCGTCATCACCTCCGCACGCGAGAGTTGGCGAATTTTTTCGTACCGCTGTGCAATCAAAATCGAAGCGACACCGACCTTGGCTCCGTGCAACAACGCCGGCCGATTCTCCCACAGCAGTTTCATTTCCCAGTAATGCGACAAGTGATGCTCAGAACCCGATGCCGATTCGGAACTGCCAAAATCGGCGATGCATTGTCCCGATTCCATCAACGCATCGGTGAGACATCGCACGCCCTCTTCTGATGCTTGGGCGATTTCATTTGTATATTTCAAACAACTTTGCAATGCAACGGACGCGCGCGATGCAATTGCCTCATCGTATCGCTCGCCCCACAACAAATGACCCAGCTTCCAATCGGCAAGCGAAGTGAACTTGCCGAGAACGTCCGCAAACCCGGCGGCGATCATCGGACGTGGTGCGGCGCACAAGGTTTCCAGGTCGGCAAAGATGGCGTTCGGCGCAATCGCCGGAATCGTTTGCTTGGAGCGTCCAATCGTGAGCGCGGCGCCGACAGAGGTGAATGCATCAACCGAGGGAGCAGTGGGGACAGAAATAAATTTCGCGTTGCGCGCGAGGCAGACGAAACGCACAATGTCTGTGAGTGTGCCGGAACCAACTGCAATGTACGCGCGGTTCGCGCGGTCGCTTTGAATCAGAACCTGGACGATATGGTACTCGTCGGCGATTACCGAGTCGTGCGTGAAAATAATTCGCCGCACATCGAGCCCATGCTTTTCGCATTCATCCGCCACGCGTTTGCCCAGTGCGGTATAGGTGTGCTGATCGGCGACGAGCGCGACCTGAGTAATCAATTCGCGTTGGCAGTACTCGAGCAAATGGGGGACGGTGTCTTTGCCTATCGAGATGATGGGTTTCATTCTATCTCACAACATCGTGATGGTTTGCAGAAATTACTTGGTTCCGATTTGCAGAATTGCTTCTGCGCCCTCTTCATCAATAATCAACGATTTCAAGAGACCACTATCGAGCGCGGCGTGAATCGCGGGCGCGCGTTCTTTGCCGTGTGTCACGCCGACCACTTCTTTGACCTGACGCAATTGATCGAGACTGATGCTAATCACGCGCGTGCAAAAATCGGTTTTGCATTCGCGACCATGCTTGTCGTAAAAGCGTCCGCAAATTTCGCCGACGACACCCTGGGTTTGGAGCTTGGTCAGGTCTTTCGATTCAAGCACACCGCGTTCGATAAAGGCAGAGCCACTGAGCGTGCCCACGCCGACGAAGGCGATTTGCATTTGATCGAACAACTGCCACACCGAGCGAACGTGCTCGTGTCCGACAAACATATCGCGCGCAATCGTATCGTCGGCGAACGCCGGCGCGTTGATCGTGTAGAATGTTCCGCCGAGTCGTTGTGCAAGAGTACGACTGAGTTCAATCGCATCAATGTTGCTGACGCTGGGTCCGATGTTGCCCATCAGTTGAACGACGGTAAGATTGTTGTGTTCGCGTGAAGGTGCAATGGCTTGAATCAATTCAGCGAGCGAGCGCCCACCCGCGAGACCGACAACACTTTGTGGTCGCACAAATTGAGTGACGAGTGGCGCCGCCAAGTATCCCATCGCCCGGCGCACATCGGCAACCGCGCGAGGATCGATCATCTTGATGACGATTGCGTGGTGGAGGTGAAATTGTTCGGTGAGTTTTTTTTCGAGCGTGGAATTGCGTGGGTCGTACTCTTCGACGGAGATGCGAACGATGCCTTTTTGGCGTGCGCGTGTGAGCAGACGCGAAACTTTGGAACGCGAAACGCCGATGATTTCCGCCACTTTGTTTTCGGCTAAATCATCTACGTAATAAAGTTTCGCCGCGAGGCGCAACAGATCGTCCGACTCTGGATTCATAGTCTTCTTTGACAATTGCACAAATGTGCAAGAAATTTTGTGCAGAAAAATTATACTCGAACCTTGGAGTATTGTCAAGACACAAATTTGCCGATTCTTGAATCATGCCCACTGAGTCGGAAATCCAAATGCGTCAGCGAAAAAACAAACGGATGAATGAAAACTGTTTTCATCCATCCGTCTGAAAAATGGGGCGAGAGGGAGTCGAATCCTCTTCGGACTAGGCTTGCATCAGCAACATGCTGTTTGTTACTCTGCCAATTTAAACCAGCATGGTTTTTGTCTAGTGGGCGAGTTTCTGTGGCGCGCTGGCATTTCACGACACACTTGGTAACGCTATTGTTGGCTACTGCCAGGATTGCATTCTGTGTGGTTAATGTTTCGACTTGGCACCGAGAACGTTTGATTAGTCGGTTGTTTTTCAGGTGGTTTGTTACGGGGCTAGCCAATTCTGAAAGAAATCTCAATTGAAGAAATGTGCGTGATCTGTTATAATCTGATTGTCGCATATAAACAATAATCGGATTTGTGCCAGGTTCACATTGTTGCAGAAACAGATTGGTTCCTTCATTGAAAGGAGGAATTGAAATGTTACGCAAATGCTTGAATGGCGTCAAGCCGAATATGCTTTTGAGTGCAAGCGCATTTTTGGTTGGCTTGCTTACCCTGCTCCTTGTTTGGGGTATCTTCCCCCCTCGTCTGCAGACCTCTCCCAGTCCTCATCTAGCACACCGTGTTATCATCATCGGCGGAGGCACCGCACCGAACGAATCGAGTTGTATTTTTTATTTAGACATCGCCCGCGTGTACGAAACACTCCTCCATGATTTACAGATTCCTGCGCAGGGAATTACCGTTCTCTATTCCGATGGTGCAATGCCCAATCTGTACGGACCTGACGATCCTTGCTTTGAAGGTAATGACTTGTACGAAGACGTTCCGCACAATGAGGCAGGAAAACAGTGGCAGGCATGCCAAGATGCCGTTGCTCAGTTGCAGATTCATCCTCCGATCAGGAGTGATACACGCAAGGCCACCATCATGGCAACGGTTCGCCATTTGCTACTCAATGCCCCTGAACATTCTCAGGTATGGATTTTCCGCTCCGGCCATGGTGAGATTCTGATTGACTCGTCTGGAGTCCATTCAAGTATGCAAGTTATGGATAATGCCTCGATTAGCGACAATGAGTGGGGAGAAATTTTGCGTACCCCTACGCGTGCTAGTCAGATCATTCTTTTTTTGAACCAGTGCCAGGCGTCGGGGTTTCTCAATCTGCCAGCCACCAACCCGCGGTTAGTTGTTTATACAGCTTGTGGCGCCCATGGCCCAGATTATGCTTATCTGCTTTACAATCAGGGTCCCGAATGGACCTGGAGCAAAGCTTGGCGCGATGGATTCTCAAGAACAACAGATCGAACAAAATCTACCTTTGTTGCCGATGCTAACCAGGATTGGCGCGTGGATTTGAATGAGTTGTATCAATTTATCCTTAATCACGACGCGGCGGCACATGAGGGTATCCTTCCGCGCCACGATGGTTTTGATGAG
>CAZPIR010000446.1:0-3744 GCA_964586085.1 uncultured Anaerolineaceae bacterium
GCGGAGAGTCGGCGCGCGACGTACGATGCGGTACACGTATCGCCGCGCCCACTGCGTCCGCGCAATTCTTTCGGCACGAGCGGCGCTTCATCGAATACGCCATCGTGATACACCATCACGCTGGCATTGTGCGTCAACAACACTTCGCGCGGCCCGCACTCGGCGAGCTTGCGCGCGGATTCATACCGATCATCCAAGCCAGTCAACGCCTTGGCTTCGACCGCATCGGTTTTCAAAATCGTCGCGTACTGTAACACCTCGGCGCGATTGGACCAACCATCTGTGGTCAACACGCCGTTTTCGACAATGCGTAAAAATCCTTGCACATCCACCACGACAAGCGCGCCCTTGTCCGCGATTGCCTTGACGACCTCGGTCGGCACTTCGCCGCGCACCGAGGCGCCGACGATGAACGCGCGCGCATCCACATTTTGAATTTGCTCGACGGTGAACGGATCGGCTTGGCTTGTAATTTCAATCGTGCGCTCGTCGAGATTCGAGGTGGGATAAATCAGTTTCAGGCACGTTGAATATTTGGTTTCGCGCGCGAGAATTTCGACTCCCAGGTTGCGTAATTCTTCAACCACGTGCCAATCTTCGCGCGCGAGATTGGTGACGACTGCGCTCTTTAATCCCATCCGTGCAACAACGCTCAAGCCATAAAAGAATGCGCCGCCATCTTGCAAACGCGTCGTGTGTGGATAAATGATCGTGTCTTTGGTGTAGTGACCGATATAAGCAAGATCAAGCATAAAGCTCCTTTACCGCGCACATTTTGCCGATGCCAAATACGAGTGCATCAAACGCGCGTTTTGTTTTATTGTAATTGCCATCGCGATCTAACGCAATTCCGCGACCGACGCCCGAAACAATTTGCCCCACGCCGATTTCGGCAATTTGCCGATCTAATTTTTCGAGCAACGCGGGCGCGCTCCCCGGTTCCGTACTGCGTCCATCGAAAATGATGTGAACGAAAACCTGGGTCAGCCCGCTTGCCTTTGCCATTCTCAACAACGCGAGCGGATAATCAATCGAGCCGTGCGAACTTTTTTCGGTGAGCAGAGCGATCAAATGCAAACTCGCATTGCGTTGTTTGACATCGTCAATCACTCGGCAGAAAATTTCGTTCGTCGCAAACGAACCATCTTTCATCGCGAGGTCGAGCCGCACATCATCTTGCAAAACCACGCGCCCCGCACCAATGTTCAGGTGTCCCGCTTCTGAATTGCCCGCCTTGCCCGGTTGCAAACCAACTGCGTCGCTCGCCGCTTGCAATTGCGCGTGCGGATATTTTTTCATCAACGCATTCCACACCGGCGTTTGCGCGAGATGAATTGGATTCGTGTCGTCGTCCTTGCCAATACCCCAGCCATCGAGAATGACGAGCAGAACGCGTCGCTGTCCGCCCCAGGCATAACCTGGGACGAGCGTCGCGCCATTCATCGCATCGGGTTGCGCAATGTTGAGCGCGCTCAACACGGTCGGCGCAACATCCGCGAGTTTGCCATCACGCACGTTGGCGCGGGATAATGCGCGCGGATCGAGCAACAGGAACGGAACCGGGTTCGTCGTGTGCGAGACATTCGGCGTGCCATCGGCGTTCGTCATCTCTTCGAGGTTGCCGTGATCGGCGGTGATGAGTACAGCATAATCGGCGGCGAGCGCGGCATCAACGACCTGACCCAGTCGCGCGTCCACAATTTCAGCGCACTTGATTTTTGCTTCACGGTTCGCCGTGTGCCCAATCACATCGCCGTTCGCAAAGTTGGTGACGATCAAATCATATTTCTTTGCAATGCCTTGCAAAACTTGTTCGGTCACTTGAGGTAAACTCAACTCGGGCACCGAATCGAACGGCACGCCCTTGGGCGATGGGATTCGCACATCATCTTCGCCGGGAAACGCTTGATGGTTGCCGCCGTTCAGGAAAAAAGTGACGTGCGCAAATTTTTCCGATTCGGCGACGCGCAGTTGACGCAAACCGGCGCGGCTGACGATTTCGCCAAGCGTGTCCTTCATTTTGGTTGGCGCAAATGCGATGGGCAAGTCCTTGAATTTTTCGTGATAGAGCGTGAGGATGACAAACGTGAGATTTTTGAAATCCGGACGCGCAAAGTGAGCGAACCCAGGTTCGGTGAATGCTTCGGTCAATTGAATTTCACGCTCGCCGCCCCGACAACAAAAGATCGCCGCATCGCCATCGTTGATGCGACCGATGGGCTTGTTCTGTTCATCCACAAGCACAATCGGTTCGAGCGAGTAATCGGTCTCTCCGGCGCGATACAGTTCGCGCACTGCATTCGCGAGCGCAATGCCGCCGTGCGTATCCATCTGCTCAGTCTCGATCCAAAAATTCCGCCATCTCTGGCGTCGCCCACATCGCCGCGCCGGTCGTGTCAATTGCCAGGTCGCACACTTGCAACTGCGGTAGATAACATTTTTGCGCCATCATGAATTGTTCTTTGAAATAACGATTGCGAAAATACGTTGGCTCGTATTTTTTGCGATAATCAATGTCGCGTTTCCATTTGCGTTTGAACCGCACCGGATCGTCGGTGAGGTACACGGCCTTGATGCCAATCAACGGCACGATCTCTGGAATCAAAAACGGAAAGTTGCCTTCGATGAAAATAATGTCGGCAGGTTCGACCTCGACGGGCACGCCATCCGATTTCAACTTGCCATCCAGGTCGTGGCTCGATGTGGCGTAGAAAAAATCGTAACGCGGAATTGTGATGCGTTTGCCGTTGCACAGGTCGCGCAAACTTGCCACGAGCAAATCAAAGTGCATCGCCTCTTTGCCGAGCGAGTGAATGCCTTTAGCTTCGCGATATGCGCGGTCGGTGAAAAAATTATCCAGCTCGACCGAGGTTGTCAGTTTACCCTCGCGCTCGAACGATTCACGCAGTCGCTCGACGATTTCGGTTTTGCCCGCCGCGGTCGGTCCCGCAATCGCCAGCAGAATCGGCGTGCCTTGAGCGGCGATGAGTTTTTTTACGCTCGCGATAAACAGATCATCCAACTCGGCGTTCGCTTCTTTGAATTGTTTGTAACCGACATCTTGCAATCGCTCGAATGATTTTTGCTTTTGCTCAAATTGGCGATATGGCTTGCCGCAAAAATGCGCGAGCACAGGTTCGGTGAAATATTTTGTGCGCACCAAAAAGAAAAATCCGCGAATGTCGAAATAAAAATTTTCATTGACCCAATCAATCGCGTACGCATCGTTGGCGATGCCAACCAAAAGCATCGTCGTCAATCGCGTGATCGTTTCGTCCAGCACGATGCGCCCATCCACTTGCGGCTTGATTTGAATGCTATCAAAAAATTCCTGCGTGTGAACCCGGCGCTCGATTTCTTTCGGCGTCTCCAACTCGATACTGCCCCACCCCTCTTTGGGCAAATCGAGCGTGTTGAGACCATAGCGAAATTCGTACAGTTCCATTTCCGCGATCCCAGGATTTACGCATTTCATTTTTCCAAACAAGGTTGCCGAAAATTCTTTAAAGCAAAACGAGTTTGCCATATCCATCCTCGAGTCGTGCAATAAAAATAGGGGGAACAATCCCCCTTGTTTTTCTCGCGCCATCTTTGGTGACGAGAAACCGAAAGGCACGCCGCCTGCAACGCGGTCAAGTGCAATCACAAAAAATCACGCACTGAATTTTTCGATGCGATGCGCGTTCGCCAAGGCGAGTGGCATAATGGCTTCAGCCGGCAACACGCCGAGACTGCCGCGCGCGA
>CAZPIR010000447.1:0-3737 GCA_964586085.1 uncultured Anaerolineaceae bacterium
TCCAAATATGTGTTTATGTCTTCCCCATTTTTTTTTTTTTTTTAAATGTTGATGTTGGTGCCACGGATCAGAAGCTTGAACGTGCGCTCCTTGTCCATCGTGTTGACGACTTCGATATAGTACTTGCCTGGCACAAAGAACGCGCCCTGCCATGCAAGGTCGTCCGACGTGCAGGTGCCGGTCTCGCACGCAATTTTGCCGGTGCTACCTTGACCGATGAATTTCTGGTCGGTGTACTTGTCGGCTTGCTCTTGCGTGTAAACGCGGAAACTAACCCCGGTCGCATTGCCTACCGGCAGAACAATCAAGATGTTCGAGCGGTCGCCGCCGTAGCTAAACTTGTACCACAGGCGTCCGTTTGCGGCGATGGTTTGCTCTTTGTTATCGGGCACAAGCATTGCAAAGAACGGCGAATCATTTTTCGGCGGAGGCGGCACGGTCGGCACTGGCGCAACCACAACGGGCGCGGGTGGCACAACCGGCGGCGCGACCAAGGTCGTCGTGGTCGGTGTGGTCAACGTGAGCGGTGTCGTCGGCGTCATTGGCACCGTCGGCGAGATGGGCACAACCGGGACAATGGGTGCAACCGGCACAACCGGCGCAGGCATGGTCGGCGTGGGCGTCGGCGGGATTTGTGGTCCCAGCGAAACGCCTTCACCGCTGATGCGCAAGTGCATCGTCAGCCAGCGATCATTCGGATTGTTGACCTGGACAAAATAAGGACCGCCCATCGCAAAGCCGCCTTGCCAAACCAGGTGTGCGGATTGGCAAGTGCCGGTGTCGCACACGACGTTCGGCGACGTGCCGCGTCCGATGGGTTTGTCTTCCTGATCCAGGCGCAGGACTTGATCGAGCGTATACACGCGCATTTCCAGTCCCAGGATGCGACCTTCAGCGAGTTCGATGTTGATAGGAGTGCGGTCACCTTTGTAGTCAAACACAAACCATTGCGTTGAGCGAGCTTGAATCTGGCGTGCTTCGCCGTAGGTGTAAACGGCAAGCCAGGGTTGATCATTCGGCGGCGTTTGTGCCGCAACGCTGAGCGCGCCCGCGCCCACTACGAGAGCAAGCGCAAGCAGTAGGAACGCGCCCAACAAAATCTTGTTCTTCATACTTCCTCCTTTGCGGATTAGCTAACTGACGATATTATACCACAACAATTTCAAATTGCTTACGGCGAACCGTCCACCGAACCTTCGGAACGCTTGAGTGCGTTCGACGCGCTGATAATGCACGCCCAATTATTATCGCGTCCCCAATTCACTTCCGAGCCGCCAACCCAGAACGGATAACGGCAATCCTGTCCGGTCGGCACATCGCGCGCGGCGATATTTTTTTCAAAATAAATGCCGCGCGAGTACGTCGCTTCAAAGCAATTGTTCGGCGAGCCGAAACACGAGTTGCGGAAAAATTTGACGTTGAACGAAGGCACGCCGCCATCACCGTTCGCGTAATAACAATTGCCGCCCAAGCGACATTCGTTGTCAATCAACATCACGTCCACGCAACTAATGCACAACCAGCCCGCCGTCTCGCAACCATTTTGATAGAATCGTCCATTGGGTCCAGTGCAACTGCGATTGCTATAATTGAACGCGTTGCCTATAAAATAGTTGCGCGTGCCGTACCGATTGTACGACGCCCAGCCGGTTTGATATTGCAAGCGATTGTTAATGTAGAAATTATCCGAGCCGTCAATCGAGGCGATCCCATTCGTGCCGCCGGTGACGACAACATCTTTTACGACTGAGCGCGATGCCTTCATCAAAATGCCGCCGCCGTAAACCGTACTACCCGGATACGCATTCGGACCGTCGCCGCATTTTTCGTACGCGCACAACCACTTGCCCAGGTCGAGCGGATCGGTGGATGATTCGATTTTCAATCCTTGAATCAAGATGCGTTCGCCGACGGCAGTCACGGCATAACTGCGTCCCTCCGCTTTGACCTTGGCGGTTCCGGCATCATCGCCAAAAATACCAATGCCACTGCCCGCGACATTCAGGTTGTAATACGTCGCGCCCGGACATAGTTTGATGGTTTGTGTAATCACCGGGCTGATCGCGTTGGGTGGCGTACAATTCGCCGGCGCGTTCGGCACAATCACACCCAGGGGCGGCGCGCCGAGTTCAGCCGGGAAAAAGACCGTAAAGACCGACCAGGGTTGCCCGACTTCTTTGAAATCCGGCAACGCCAATCCCAGACTCGCCCAGGCATCGGTAGGGTTGAGCGTGCTCAGTTCGTTCGCCGTGAGCGCGCTCGTCTCCGTGCGAACCTTGGGTAGTAACGTCAAGGGTTCCGGCACATCACTCGAAATCGGCGAACGTTGCGCGCTTGCCGTCACGCCGGGACCGGAAATCGCCAAACGAAAAACAATCGCGCGGTCAGTGGGATTGTTGATGACAACATAGTACGTGCCGCCAAGTGGAAATGCGCCGGTCCACGAAACATCGTGTCCCGTTTGCGCCTTGTTGCCGCCACCACGTCCAACCGGCACACCGCGCGGCTCGGTTGTTTTTTCGTCCACTTGCTCCGGTGTGTAAATGAGCATTTCCATATCGCGCACACCAAAACCATCCAGGTATGCCGTGATGGGTGAACGGTCACCACGGTACTCGAAACGGAACCACATGCGCGATTGACGCAGGATGATGACATCGGTGTTATAGTTGATCAACGCGCGCAGAGGATCGCGTCCAAGCGGGGTCGGCGTTGGTGTCGGCGTAATCGTCGGTGTAGATGTATTCGTCGGCGTCGGCGTGATCGTCGGTGTCAAGCTGGGCGTCAACGTTGGTGTCAGCGTGGGCGTAGGGGGTGATGTCGGCGTTGGCGGAAACGTCGGCGTCGGCGATGGCGTGATGGTGGGAGTTGGCGTAATCGTCGGCGTTTCGGTTGGCGTGTTGGTCGGCGTCGGCGTCAAGGATGGCGTCGGTGTATCAGTGGGCGTGGGCGTACTCGTCGCCGTATTGGTAGGCACCAATGTTCGCGTAAACGTTGGCGTCACAGGTGTGGCACTGGCGGCAACTGTCCGCGTATTCGTGGCAGTCACAACCACAACAGTAGGTGTGCCAACAATAGGTAAAGCATCTACCGGGTCGAGTAATTGGGTGAATTGCGCCGAGACCCAGCCACGCCGTTGCGTGTCAGGAAACGCAATCTGCCACCACTGGTTATCCGCCGTGCGCCCAAGGATTTGAACCGTGCTTCCCTTGTTGACACTGCCCAGTTGCGAAAACGTGGTGCCTGGTCCACTCCGCACACGTAACGATTCCGTTGCCGTCGCCTGCACGGCGCCTGGAATTGGCGTAGCGGCAAGGATGGTGGGAGTGGCGGTGACCAAGCAAAACGAAGCGACAAACAAAAAGAAGATGATGACAAAAATCTTGGAGGGAAATAATGCGCGTCTAGTCATTCGCATTCACTATACAAGGTTGAACGCGACGGAAGTTTCCCTCCGTCGCGTTCATGTTTGGTCTTACGTTCGGAGCACATCCTTGATGTCTGGCAGACTAGTCGCAGGTGTTCGGCGAAGCAACTATTTGCGACTTGGACATTTTGGGTTTCGACCCAGTGGGAGAAACACCAAGGATGTATTCTTTGATCTGACCGCTTTTTCACCATGTCAGTCTTGCGACTGGTTGATGCAGACACGGGAAAAAGTGATTTACAAGATTAGCGGCCCGCGCGGTACGAGCAAACTGTGACCACGCCGTCCCAAATCATTTGATTGTAGACAC
>CAZPIR010000448.1:0-3716 GCA_964586085.1 uncultured Anaerolineaceae bacterium
TGAATTGAAGCGAGCTTTGGGGATAGCGGAGACCCGGTAACAATCATTTTTTTGAAGGGAGGATGGGTATCAGAAAAAATACGCTTACCTAGATGCGCACTAACCGAAAAAATGTCCTGATTGAGATGGAGGAGGATCTACATGAAGTACCCAGTCAAGCACGTACGACGTGGTTTGCTATTAGCAACCCTGTGGCTTGGTGTTGTGCTTATCTTGAGCGCTTGTGCCACACCCGCTCCCGCGCCGACCACTGTGCCGGCACCTGCGGCAACATCTGCGCCGCAACAACCTGCCGCCACCAAACCAGCGGCGACAACCGCACCCGCCCCTGCCGCGAAAGGCGGCACGCTTCGCATTGGTCTCGATGTGGATGCCGGCACCGGCGATCCACGTTTGATGCGCGATACCTCGGCGTTCCGATTAAAAGAATTGGTCTACAGCGGATTGATTTACATCAAACCAGATTATACTCCCGCTCCACAAGTTGCCGAGAGTTGGGAAAACCCGGATCCCAAGACCTGGATTTTCAAATTGCGTAAAGGCGTCAAGTTCCACAATGGACAGGAACTCAAAGCCGCAGATGTCAAGTACACGTACGACACAGAACTCGACGAGAAACTCGCCGCGCCAAATCGTTCGTTCTATACGCCCATCCAAAAAGTTGAAGTGGTTGACGACTATACCGTCAAGTTCACACTCGATGCGCCATACGGTCCGTTCTTGAGTTACATGGATCTCGGCATTCTTCCCAAAGCCGTCGCAGAAAAAGAGGGTGACAAGTTCGGCAACAATCCCATCGGCACAGGTCCCTTCAAGTTCGTCAGTTGGAAACGTGGCGACACGATCGAACTCGAAGCGTTCGCCGATTATTTCGAAGGACGTCCCAAGCTCGACAAGGTTCTGCTCAAAATCGTACCCGATAATAGCGCGCGCGTTGTCGCACTCGAATCCGGCGACCTGGACATTGTGCAATCGCCACTCTCGCCGCAAGATGTAACGCGTATGCAAACCAAAACCGGTTTCAAAGTGACGCGCATTCCGGCGGCGGGCTATACCTACATCAGTTTGAACACGGGCGATCCCATTTTGTCCGATGTCAAAGTGCGCCAAGCATTGTCGTACTTGGTGAATCGCCAACAAATTCTCGACACGATTTTCAAAGGCATTGGCAAGGTTGCCAAGGGACCCATTCCGCCCGGCATGTGGGCTTACACCGAAGACCTGCCCAGCTACGATTACAACACTGCCAAAGCGGCGCAACTGTTAGACGAAGCGGGTTGGAAACTGGGATCAGATGGCAAGCGCACCAAGGGCGGTCAACCACTCAAGTTGACGATTCGCACACACACCGAAGATCCCGACCGTCGTCAGATTATTGAAGTTTTACAAGCCGAGTTTACCAAGGTCGGCATCACCGCTGACACGAGCGTCATTGATTTTGCAACGATGATTAACGACATGACCGCCAGCAAATATCAAATCGCCGTGATTGGTTGGTTGAATCTGGCAAATCCAGATCGCGCCATGTTCCGTCAATTCACCATCGGTGGTGCGGGCAACTATGGCAAGTACAACAATCCCGATGTGGACAAGTTGATCAAGGATGCCCGCACGACGATTGACCAAGCCAAAGCCAAAGAAATGTACATCACCGCGACGAAACAAGTCATTCAAGACGCACCGTACATTTTCCTGCAATATCAAGAATACATTATTGTCCAAAGCGCCAAGGTAAACGGTTTTGTCGTGAACCCCGTGCAGTACTTTTTCTCGCTCAAGGATGTAACACTCCAGTAAAGGACTCGGCGGCTCGCCGCATACGAATCGTGTGCGGCGAGCCAAGTCTCGCATATGGCTACCTACATTTTTCGGCGTTTACTTCACACACTCATCGTCATGCTGGGTGTGTCTATCATGTCTTTCACGCTGATTCATCTCATTCCCGGCGATGCGGCGCAAGTGATTCTCGGCACCGATTCGTCGCCGGAAGAATTGGCGCGTCTGCGTAAATTGCTCGAACTCGATCAACCCTTGCCGGTGCAGTACGTGAATTACATGGCACGTGTGATGCAAGGTCAGTTTGGTGATTCCATTTTTCAGCACGAGCCGGTGTCCAAGTTGGTGATGGAACGTTTTCCCGCCACGCTCGAACTCACCCTCGCGGCGATGTTGATTGCGGCGAGTCTGGGATTGATTACCGGTGTCATTTCGGCAACGAAACCCTACTCGTGGTTCGACACCTTGAGCGCGATTGTCTCGCTCGCCGGTGTTGCGATGCCAGTGTTTTGGCTGGGCATGCTCGCCATCCTTTTGTTTTCATTACGCCTCAGTTGGCTTCCCTCATTCGGTCGCGGCGAAGGCATGTTCCCCGGTCTGATGCAGTTTGTTACGAGCGGTGATAGCCGGGTGCTCATTGATTCGTTTCGTCATCTCATTTTGCCGGCGGTCACCGTCGGCGCATTTTCGACGGCAATTATTTCGCGGCTCGTGCGCTCCTCAATGCTCGAAGTGATGGGAATGGATTACGTGCGGACTGCGCGCGCGAAAGGACTCAAGGAACGCGCGGTCATCACGGGACATGCACTGCGCAATGCGCTCATCCCAGTCGTCACTGTGATGGGCTTGCAAGTTGGTGTTCTCCTGGGCGGCGCGGTCATCGCCGAAACGATTTTTGCGTGGCCTGGGATGGGGCGTTTGCTCATCAACGCAATCAACACGCGCGACTATCCGCTTGTTCAGGGATTGGTCTTTGTCATCGCGCTGATGGTTTCCGTTATTAATCTCTTGGTGGACCTATTGTATGTCTGGCTCAATCCCCGTATCAGTCACGCCTAACGCACTGCGCGCCGAACTGCGTCCGCGCAAAAGCAATCTCGCGCGCGCGATCCAGGTCTTTCGTCGCCGAAAAATCGCGCTCGTCGGCTTGATCATCATTGCATTTTTTGCGCTCGTCGCCATCCTCGCCGATGTGCTCGTGCCGTTCGATCCTACCGCTGTCAATTTGGGTGAACGGTTCATCCAACCAGATGCCAGTCATTGGTTTGGCACCGACAACCTGGGTCGCGATATTCTCAGCCGTGTGATTGCCGGCTCGCGCATCTCTTTGCAGGTTGGTATTCTCACAGTGGTACTCGCGATGTTGATTGGCGTGCCCGCTGGTTTGATCGCCGGCTATCTACGCGGGATGTTTGATGCTGTCATCATGCGGCTCGTGGATATTTTTCTTGCGTTCCCGGTCATCATCCTCGCGATTGCGATTGTCGCCGTGCGCGGACCTGGGTTGAACAATGTGATGATCGCGCTCGTCTTTGTTTACTGGACGACGTATGCGCGCGTGACGCGTGGCGTGACGCTCGTCCTGCGTGAAGAGGATTACGTGCTTGCCGCGCGCAGTATGGGTGCATCGTCGTTGCGCATCATGTTCCGTCACATTTTACCAAACGCGATTTCGCCGATCCTCGTTATCGCCTCGCTTGGTTTGGGCAACGCGATTCTCGCCGAAGCCGCGCTGAGTTTTCTTGGCTTGGGCATTCAGCCGCCACAAGCGAGCTGGGGCTCGATGCTGAATTTCGGAATGCAATTTTTGCGCGACGCGCCGCACATTTCGATTTTCCCAGGCTCTGCAATTTTCGTTACCGTGCTTGGCTTCAACTTGCTAGGGGATGGTCTGCGCGATGCGCTCGATCCGCGTTTGCGTCAGTTAGGTTGCCAATGAG